>DATHJK010000472.1:0-14149 GCA_035316225.1 Pyrinomonadaceae bacterium | reverse complement strand
ATGTAAATGGCCGCACGCTCGAAGATGTGTGATAGCGGGAGAACCGAGAGCGCAACGTCGCTCGAAGAGATGGGAAGCGTATTTGAGATTGAAAGCACGTTCGAGATGAAGTTCGCGTGTGAGAGCATTACGCCTTTTGGCTCGCCCGTGGTTCCTGAAGTGTAGATGATGGTCGCAAGGTCTCCGGCGCTTCCCTGCCGCATCAGATTCTCGAAAGCGGATGGGTCGCCTTCGTCAATCTTTCTGCCGCGTGATTCAAGTTCTTCCAGCGTCATCGCGCTCTCAACGCCTTCTGCCGCTTCCGAATCGAAGAAGACAAGCCGTTCCAACTCAGCTATGCCGTCAACGCCTTTACGCGCGTGCTTGAAGACTTTGCTCCCTGAAACGAAGAGCGCGCGAGCGCCCGAATCTTCAAGGATGTAACGCACCTGCTCTACGGCCTGCGTGGTGTAGATGGGAACGTTGACTGCGCCCAAACTTAAGATAGCAAGGTCTGTGATGGACCATTCCGGACGATTTTCTGAGAGCAGTGCCACTCGATCACCGCGCTTGATGCCTATTTCAGCCAGACCGAGCGCGACCGAGCGCACGCGCTTGACGAACTCTTCAGCCGAGAGATGAATCCACTGATTCTTGCTTTTATGATTGAGCGCGTCCGGCTTCGAGTAGCGGAGCGCTGCCGAGATGCAAAGCTGCGGTAGCGTCTGCGCTTCCGGCGCTGCGGCGCTTCTCTCTTCAGCCATCTCGCGCGAGGCTGCGGTAGCGGAAATCACGCGCTCTAGCTTCTCCTTCGTCCGAAAGATTCTATGCGAGCTTGCTTGGGAGAACTGATTTGGCCTCCAAGCTTACAACTCTTATCCGCAAACTGACAACACCTGAGAACGATTAGTAGCAGGCAGGTTTCAATTTAGATAGCGGATAAATATTGATTCAGAATTTCAATCTCTACCACCGCCGAACGATTGAAACAGTGAATATTTTTTGAATGAGGTGTGATCAGGCAGCGAAACAGGCATAGCGTTAGCGGCGCGCAAGGCTCTCCTCACCCACGGATGATGTTGTTGTTTCGCCGGGCGAATCAATTGCGCCCGCAGACCGTTGGCTTCGTCTCCTGCGGCGATGTTGCGAAGGCTGTTCGATACGCCCGTTCATAGTTGCCAGCCCAGCAACTATCAGGAAGAGCAGCGCGTTCGCTGTAGTGTGCAAGGTGAAGTCGAAGAAGCTGTGGACGAGCACGGCGAAGCACCCGGCGAGCGCGCCCGTAGCCACGCCGCGCCGGAACGTGTCGTCGGTTTCGCGCCGCGCGAAGCCTGCGCGGAAGAGCGCTACAAGAAAGAACAGCCCCAGGATGACTCCGACTACGCCTGCGTCCGAGAGCGTTTGCAGGTAATCGTTGTGCGCCTGCTCCACTCGCATCAATCCGTTGCGCGTGTCGTAGCGCGTGTAAACCAGACTGTACGCGCCAAGGCCGACGCCCGTCAGCGGATGATTGCGTATGATGTCCAGTGTCACGCTCCAGAAATGCGCGCGCCCCGTCGTAGGGTCTTCAGAATTTACAGTGCCTAAGAATCTGGTCAGGGCGGATTCGCCGCCGAGCATGATTACGCCAGTGAAAATTACGAGCACGAATCCGAAGGCCAGACCGGCGCGAATCATCGCGGATCGAACGCGCGCCTGTTTCCCTTCCCTCTCTTCCGTGCGATGCCTTGAGTGCTTGCGTCTCCTTATGCCTGCGATGATGACCAGAAATCCGATTTCGGTGACGAGGCTGATGATGCCGCCGCGCGATGCAGTCATCACAAGCGCGACTGCCATCATGAAGACCGCGAACGCATAGAGCAGGCGCTTGTCTTTCTCGATTGATCCAGAAAAGAGCATGCCCAACGGCACTGCCATCGCAAGCTCCATGTAGCCTGCGAAGTGGTGGCGATTGATGAATGGCCCAAAGGCTGTGCTCTGCTGTAGCTCGCGTATCCAGAAGACTTTCGTGGGACTTGTGAACGATTGCGTCATTCCGAAGATGGCAAGCACGAATCCGAAAATAGTTATTGTACGAACGAGTATTCGCAACCGGTGCGGGCTATCGGTGAAGGCAAGCGTCGCCGCGAAATAGATTGTCAGCGCGGCTATCTGCACCAGCGCGAGCCGCGTAGAATAAGGATCGAACGAGATGGTTCTGAGCGAGGCGTTTCCGTTTCCGCTTGATGAGGCTGCGCTTCCAAGCGGCAGAAGTTGTACGAGTCCCACCAGGAAAAGCCCTACGAGCGGCAACTGAAGCGGATTGCGGCTCAGGCGGAGCAGGCGGCTGCGCCATGCGTCCACAGCCCACAGGAGAACGATTGCCGCCGCGCTTATCTCGAACACGGCGAGCGCCCAGTAGTGCACGGTGCCGAAAGCCAGCGTGGTCATCACAATCGCCACGCAGATAATCAGGAAGATAAAGCGGCTCGCCACCGTGCGCGCAAGCTTCACGGGCGCAGGCGTGCTCCGGCTTTCAGGTGGAAGCGCATCTCTTTCTGCTATCGCTTCAGTGGGCGCGTTGGAGATTGAAGTCGTCATACCAGACCATGCCGAATATAGGACAAGCAGCTTCCGCCCCGCACGCAGCGCGACTTGTGCGCACGATGATGGCCTCGCCATGCTGCGGCGTCTTGAAATCTATCTTTACAAGTTGCCAGTCGCTCTTGCCCAGAGGGAGAGGCGCGCTCGCCCCAAGCCCTGCGCCGCTTGCAGCATCCAGCACTTCAACTATAGGCGTCGCAAGACTCTTCAAGTTCTCACCGCGAACGTAAAACTCAAGTTGGTATGCGGTCGAAGGCTCTACGATTATCAACTGATGCACGTTATCGAAGTTTAGCAGCGACGGCGAATTGAAGACTGCGCGAAGGCTGCGCCCGCCAGCGTGCGGCTGACCGGCGTCAATCGCAATCTGAACTCCATGCGCTTCCCCAATCTGCCAGCCGAACGGATTCGCATCACTAGCCTCTATGTCCGACTCGAATCCACCGTTATGAAACTGCTCAGCCCTTTGCGAGCCGTCTTCAGCGTAATCGTTATAGATTGCGAACGCATCAGTGTATCGCTTCGATTGCAGCAGTTTCTTCATCAGGCTCTCACCCGCAACGTGCTGCTCCCTTCTCTCGCCGGGCTTGAGTCCGCCCCAGACATTAATCGCATCGTCTGTGCGCTCGACGCCAAGAAGAAAACCCATCAGCTCGGCGCGCGAATGCGGAGAGTCGCCCACGGCTCGAAGCACGGATTGCGCGTCATGGTCGTAAACATGCCACGCCAGATTGAAAATCTGCGGGCGCAAGGTAGTGTCCTGACTCCCGGCCAGACGCAACTCCGCAAAAGCATCGTCAATGTGCCCCTCTCTTAAAAGCAGGTTGCCCAGATACCAGTGCGGGAACGAATAGTAGGGCGCAAGCTCTACTGCGCGGCGCAACGATTGCTCGCCGCCCGGCTGATCGCCTGCCGATTCCTGCGCTCGCCCCAAGTCCATCCAAAACCGATAATCATTCGGCGAGAGATTCACGGCCTCGCGGTAATGCTCTACGGCCAGCCGCAGTTCTTCCGGCGAAAGAGTTGATTTCTCAAGGCTGGCAACTGTCCAATGCGCGAGCGGATCATCCGGCGCCAGATTAACGGCCTCGCGCGCAATATCAATCCCGCCATCTTCCGCCGCAGGCACATACTCCGCCATAGTATTGCCCACATACCACCTTGTCGCATACCAAGAGCCTGCCAGCGCCAGCGCGACCGGCACAACCAGCGCCATGCGCAAGTAAAACGCACGCACATCTATTATTTTCAACTGGTCTAATTTCATAAGAGAAGTGATGAGTGATGAGTGATGAGTGATAAGAGAAAGCAGGTGATAAGTGATGAGCGATAAGAGAAAAGCTTTCATTCCATCACCCATCATCTATCCCCTATAACCTTCTCATCACTTATCACTTATCACTCATCACTTATCACCTCTATCTCTATTCTCATGCGCTTGAGTGTGACGTGCGCGGATTCGCAGTCCTTCATGATTTCCTGCACGCGCTCGGCTGTGAAGCGCGAGCTTGAGATTACAACTTCGTCAACGTGTTGTTCCGTGCAGATGCGGCTGAGGCTTCCGTTGCCGCCGAATACGCGCAGGCCGTGTATTACCTTGCCGCTCTTTTTGGGATCGTCGTCAACGAAGCCTACGGGCGCGTAACGTAATTCCCTGTTGTTCAGAATCTCCCGCAGCAGAAGCTCCCCTCCATCGCCCGCCCCGTAGATAAGCACGCGACTTCCGCCGCGCCCGTTCCCTACCGGGAGAACTTTGCGAAACAACCGGAAGGCCATGCGACTGGTCGCTATCAGCATCAGGAGCAGCAGTCCGTCCAGTATAAAGACTGTGCGCGAGACTCCCTCGAAGCGGAAAGCGAAGAGGATGGCAAGCACGCTGGCAATAGAGGCCAGCACGTTCGCCTTTGCGAAGACGATGAGATCGTCAATGCTGGTGTAGCGCCATATCCCGCGATAAACGCCCATCACAAGAAACGTAGCCATCTTAACGAAGACCAGCACGGGCAGCGTGCGCAAGAAGATTCTGAGCGTGCCTATCTCCGCCAGCGGGCCAAACCGCACAAAGTACGAACTGTAGTAGGCCAGAATGATGAGAACGACATCCATCATGACCTCGAAGATGCGCCGCTTGTAAGAGAGGTCAATCAGGAATGCGAAGAGCGGTTTTTCATGAAACGCGCGCGCCTCCGCCTCGTCTCCATAAACTTTCACGCCCGCCAGATAGACTCCTATGAGCGCGAGCAAAACCGTGAAGCCCAGTATCAAAGCTATGCTCACATCGAACTTCAATTCGCGCACCAGTAGAGCGAGCAGCCCTGAAAGCCCGGCGAAAGCGTAGAGCATCCAGACCGCGCGCCGCTCCGACATGCCCAGCGCGACCAGACGATGCGAAGTGTGATCGCGGCCTCCCCGCGAAGCAGCGCGTCCCGAAAGCTTTCGTATGACCGTGACGAACGTAGTGTCGAAGATAGGAATGAACAGAATCAATATGGGCACGGCCAGCACAGGCAGAAACGAGCGAGAGCGTCCGCCCGATGCGTGCTCAAGCGCCGCGCTCGCCAGGAAGAATCCTATGAACATAGAGCCGCAATCGCCCATGAAAACGGAGGCCGGGTTCGAGTTGTAAACCAGAAACCCTATGAGCGAAGCAGCGAAGACCGCAAGGGTGAGCGCCTCTACGGGCTGACCGCTCACGACGAAGCTGACGGCAAGAAAAGCGGAGGCTATTGCGGCTATTCCGGAGGCCAGCCCATCCATGTTGTCCAGCAGGTTGACGGCGTTCGTTATTCCTATCAACCAGAAGATAGTCACGGCCATGTTGAGCGTTGCAAACCGCGTCCAGGGCAGCGTCAGCCCGTAGTAGATGATGAAGGCCGAACCCATTATCTGGCCTATCAATTTCTGATAAGGCTTGGCGTGGAAGAGATCGTCTGCCAGACCTACGAAGAAGAGGAACGTGCTGGCGCCCACGACGTACCATCCGTAGGTTGTGCGCGGGATAAGCAGAGCGTATGTCAACACGGTCGAGAGCCAGATTGCGACCCCGCCCAGCATCGCCGTAGGCTTCTTGTGCCAGCGATCTATTTTAGGCTTCGCAACCATGCCCCAGCGCCGCGCCAACGCACGCACTACGGGAGTGAAAACGAGCGCGAGCGCAAACGACATGGCTACAGGAATGATTTGGACGGGGCTGAATAGCATAGCCGTGTGCGGAGACCTTGAAACGATAATATTTCTGCGAAATTAAACCCTAATCGAATAATAGATACAAATCAAGAAGCTAATATCGAATTGCAGAATAAAATAGGGTCAAGAGATTATCCACTAAACCACACGAAACGACACTAAACATAGCGGTTGACTTAGCGAGGTTTCGTCTCTCTTCGTGGACAGCTTTTGCTGAACCTTATTTTGTTCTGCCTTCCGGTATAAGAGCATAGCAGAAACAGTAGTTTGAATCCCTGCAAACTCTCCTCGAAGCGAAATTCTGATTCAAGCCGATGAAATGGCGCACCCCGGTTAAGCCGGACTTCGACGGCTCAACCCTTCTGCCTGTGTAATGTAAATTTAGAGTTCCTGAAGCTGTGAGAATTAAATCTCTAACGCGGATATTCGTTAACAGGCAGCCTGATCTCAACTACTAAACCGTCATCGGGCGCATTGGCCGCTTTGATTGTTCCACCGTGCAGGCGCACGGCTCGCGCAGTGATAGAGAGGCCGAGTCCTGTGCCTCCCGTCTGGCGGTCGCGCGCGTCTTCGACCCTGTAAAACGGCCTGAAAATTTCTTCAAGCGCCTCTTCCGGCACGCCCGCCCCGTGGTCGCGCACGCTGATGACAACCTGCTTCTTACCACCCGTCTTCTCACACCGGAGCGCAATCTCGACCTCTGTCCCCTGCGCAGTGTGACGCACAGCGTTGCGCACGACGTTTTCGATTCCGCTTCTTATGAGGTCGAACACGCCTGTCACATTGCAAGCTTCACACTTGATGACGCGCACGCTGCGATCACGGTTGCGCGCTTCAAAGTCTGCGTCGCCCGCGACCTCCTGCACGAGAGCGCACATGTCAATCTCTGTTCTATTTAATCCGTCCGTTCCGCTCTCGACGCGAGAGAGCGTGAGCAGTTGACCGATCATCTCGTTGATGCGCTCGGCCTCGCGCTCTATACGGTCTAGCGCGCTGCTCGCTTCAGCGCCAGCGCGACGGCGCGCAAGCCCCAGCGCAACTCCCTGTCGAGCAAGCGGCGAGCGTAGCTCGTGTGAAATGTCGCCAAGCAATCGTCGCTGCGCCTCTACAAGAGATTCTATGTGGCTTGCCATCAGATTGAATTCGCGCCCCAGATAGCCAATCTCGTCGCGCCGCCTGAGCAGGCTCTGATCCACACGCGCCTTGAGATTGCCGCTGGCAATCTCATGTGTTGTATTGCGCAGCTTAACAATGGGTCTAACAAGATACCTTGCCAGCCAGTAGCAAAATAGTCCGCCGACCAACAGCACCGGGAGCAGGTGTTGGCCCAGCAGGCGCAGACCGAACAGGAACGATCCGGGTTCTCCCAACCTCGGCGGCGGTCTCGGAAACTCAGGTCTTGGCAGTTCTCCCGCCAGCGTGTAAAGCGCGCCGCGTTGGCTTCGTATCAACTGAGCAGCAAGCGGCTGATGCTGTGGAGGGTATTCAAATACGAACGGCACGTTTTCGGTGGCGCGCTTTGCCAACGCTGTTGCGCCGGTGGGAACAGTTCGACCCGAAACGTCCTCCCCGCGTTCATCCAAAAGCACAGCCTTGATGCGCGACGCTCGCTCAACACGCTCAAGGTATGAAGCCAGCGCTGCCTGTCCGTCTCTCTCAAATATCTCCACGGCTGTCTCGGCGTAAACACCGAACATTGGAGCCATAGGGTTTTGGCGCGGAGGCTGAGAGCGCCGCTCAAGGACTATCCCCATCACGAACGAGGCCACCAGCACCACTACCATCGCTACCCAGAACCACAGAAAAATTTTCAGAAAGAGACTTCGCATAAGTGATAAGTGATGAGTGATAAGTGATAAGTGACAAGAGAGCGAATAATAAATGGTGAATAGTGGATGGAAAGAAAGCTTTCCTCTATTAACGATTTACGATTCACGTCTTATCACTTATCACCCATCACTTATCACTGCATAAATGTACCCGACGCCGCGCACGGTCTTGATGCGCTCGACGCCTTGAACCTGATGCCCCAGTTTCCTGCGCAGGTTGCTGACGTGCGTGTCTATGCTGCGGTCGAATGGCGAGAGTTCTCTATGAAGCACCTCTTTGACCAGTTCTTCTCGCGTCAGGATGCGACCCGGGGCGCTCAGCAGTTTTTCGAGCAGAGAATATTCCACAACCGTTAGCTCTACCTGTTCGCCAGCGCGACGAACGGTGTGCGTGCGGTTGTCCATTTCGATGTCGCCGACGATTAAAGGCTGACGCGCACGCTCTTCGCCCGGCTCTTCGGGGCGAGCGCGACGAAGAACGGCGCTGATGCGCGCGACCAGTTCCAGAGGGTTGAAGGGTTTCGGCAAATAGTCGTCAGCGCCTATCTGAAGCCCGACTATTCGATTCACGTCGTCGCCGCGCGCCGTCAGCATCACGACGGGCAGGCCGGAACGCGAGCGAATGCGGCGCAAGACCTCGAAGCCGTTGATGCCGGGCAGCATGAAATCCAGCACGCAGAGCGAATGCTCGCCCGAAAGCGCACGCTCTACGCCAGCCTCGCCATTGTGCACAGCTTCGACTTTGTACCCTTCAGGCTCAAGATACTCCGCGACCAGCTCGCAAAGCTCAACGTCATCGTCTATTACAAGTATCTGCTGCATCATCAATCTCGTTATCCGTACAGAGCGAGTAACTCTCTGAAAGATCGAACAAAACATTCTATCAAACCCGCGCTCTTTCTTCCGTCAAGTAAGTGTCAAGAAAAGCGTCTGACGCTTGACAGAAACTTTGCATTTCATTGACCGACTCTTTACGTCGCGGAAGCCTCTATATCCGTCAAAATAGTGAGCCGCGACAGAAAAAGCTTGAGAACGCGGCAACTCATTGATTTGAAGGCGACTCTTTATCAATTCCGGTCGAGCATATCAGGGTCGGGGTCGCCTTCCGCTTTGTGGAGCGGTGTTCAGGTCTATTCAACTTTGATTGGCGAGAAAGAGGAGATAGAAAGATGAGATTAAATTGGAAGAAGGCGGGCGTAGCGGCGGCCATTGCCGGGGCGCTCCTGTTGGCGATGGCGATAGTCGCATTTTCGCAAGGGCATCAGGGGCCACCGCCGGGCGGCGGACCCGGCGGCTTTCACGGTGGGCCGGGAGGAGGCCCGCATGACATGCTCGGACATCTATCGCGCGAGCTTAATCTGACGGACGATCAGAAGGCTCAGGTTAAGAAGCTCGTGGACAGTTTTGAAGAGAGCACAAAGGCGCTGCACGAACAGTTGCGCGCACTGCACGAGAGCGAGCCTGACCCTATGAGCGGCGCGGCATTCGACGAGGCCGCAGTTCGCAAGGCGGCTCAGGAGCGCGCCCAGATACAGGTCGAGATGGAAGTAGCGCACGCGCGCCTTGCATCGCAGATTTACAGCGTGCTGACGGCAGAGCAGAAGGCAAAGCTCGCAGAGATGCACCAGCAGATGGAGCAGAGGCGTCAGCAGTGGGAATCGCAACACCCGCGCCCTGCGAACGATCAACCCTAGTCTTTGACTGAAACCACCACCCTTCGCCGGATAAAGGTTTGATTATTCAAAGGCATCTCCCCAGAGAGAGATGACAAAGCAAGGCAGGCCGAGCGACATTTCATAAAACCCTCTTCTCTCGCGTGTGAATGATGCGAGAGGGGAACATCATAACGGGTCGCCCGGCCCGCCTTGGTCATCTGATTCAAGGTCGGACAACACGTCTGGAGAGGCTTAGCCGGAGAGATGAAAACCGCGCCGGGAAAGTGAGGGGTGACAAATGGCCGAATGGATAAGCTGGATAATGTTTGGGCTTCAGATGTTGCCGTTCGTCTGGCACGCTTTAAGGCCCAGAGACCACGAGGCGCTTACTGTCAAAGGGTAGCGCAAAGTCAGTAGCCCGTGCGCTCTACAAGTTTACCGGAAACAGTCTCATAAATAGTCTGCTCGTACATGAAAGCCGCCTACATCATGGCTCAGCAAAAGTACCGGAGGATTTATGAGATGAGTTCCGGTGATGTCAGTTGTTCGGCTCAAACGGTACTCATATCGGTAGCTCCTCATTCGGTTGAAGAGCTGCCGATATTCTTATTACCGCTTAACAAAACTTTACATTTCATTGACCCAATCTTTACGTCGCTGTAGAGCAGCAGGTCGTTAAAACGTCATCGAAGAGGTCACATGGGCGTGATTCTCTCGCGGCGGACGAAAACTACAATCGGGTAGCACGGGGGTTTTGAAATAGGGGGGCGAAGATTTCTATGTCAATCAAACCGGCGGTTCTGGTTGCCGAAGACGAAGCGTTTATTAGAAAGATGATTGCGTCGGAGCTTAGCGAAGACTACGACGTGCTGGTCGCCAGAGACGGCATTGATGCCGTATGCACATACGAGCGCAATATGGAGCGCGTCGCGGCGGTCGTCACCGATTTGGAGATGCCGCGTCTGGGAGGCTGTATGGTCGTCGAGTGGATTCATCACATACGCCCACGGCTTCCCATAATAGTGATGAGCGGAAGTATCACGAATACGGAACTCGAAGAACTTCTACAAACCAGAGATGTAGTCTTTCTGGCGAAGCCTTTCGATATGCCGCAACTCAAAGCCCTGCTCGGCAGCGTTCTGGAGAAAGAACCCAGACGAGCCGCCTAAAGACTCCAGCGGAGATTCACCTGAATGAATAACTCAACAACTCTTCGTGAGCCTCTTCTCGCATGGCCGGGCGCTGGTGTCAGGCCAGCACCGACCGAAGCATCGCAATTCGACTACAGGCTCGCGCGCAGGATTGCTGGCGGCGACATGCAGGCGTTTGAAGAGTTTTACGAACGCCACCGTCGCCGCGTTTACACCCTCTGCTTACGCATGACGGGCAACGTCGCGGAAGCCGAAGACCTCGCGCAAGAGGTCTTCATACACATCTATCACAAGATCGGCAGCTTTCGCGGCGAATCCAGCATGACGACATGGCTGCATCGCGTGACCGTCAATAAAGTGCTGATGCATTTTAGAAAGAGCAGCGTCAAGCGCGAGAAGATTACGGAAGACGGAGAGTCGCCCGAACCCATCATTACCGGCGAAGAATTTCCTCGCCAGGCGTTGACGGTGGATCGCATAACGTTAGACAGGGCAATAGCGCAACTGCCTACGGGTTACAGGACGGTCTTCATACTGCACGATGTTGAAGGTTACGAGCACTCGGAGATAGCGCGGATGCGCGGAATCTCTGTCGGCACTTCCAAGTCGCAGCTACATAAGGCAAGGATGAGATTGCGACAACTGCTGAAGCGAGATTACAAACTGCGAGATTCGGTAAGAGAAGAATCTTACCGAAAGGCAGGCTAGCATGGGCATATGCTATCTCTGTCCGAGCGTCCGCGTGGGTCGGAAGAAGTTGAGGGAGCAGCTTAACTTTACGACCCTCGCGGACGACGATGAAGGGATGAGGGATGAAAAAGCAGTGATGAATGCAGAGTGCAGAGTGATGAATTAAATGCTTTCCAGTTCATCACTCCGCATTCTGCACTCTGCACTTTCTTCCTCATCCCTCATCCCTTTCATGGTCTTCCGCTGTAGTAGTTGATGACGGTTTGCAGGATGCCGTCGAGCGACATGCGTGGGCGAAAGCCTACGAGGTCGCCTATCTTCGTGATGTCCGGCACGCGGCGCGGCATGTCTTCAAAGCCCTCTTCGTAAGCTTCGTCGTAAGGAACAAAGACAATCTCGCTCGAAGAGTTTGCCATCTCTTTGACGAGTTGTGCCAATTCCAGAATCGTGACCTCCTGGTTCGATCCTATGTTGAAGACCTTTCCAACAGCTTCACTGTTATCCATCAGATTCACCAGCGCGCCCACCACGTCGCCAACGTAGCCGAAGCAGCGCGACTGCTTGCCGTCGCCATAGACGGTGATGGGACGGCCAGAGAGAGCCTGCTTGACGAATGTGGGAATGACCATGCCGTATTGACCGGTCTGTCTTGGCCCAACAGTATTGAAGAGGCGCACGATGATTGTCGGCAGCTTCTTCTCGCGCCAGTAGGCCAGCGCCAGAAATTCGTCAATCGCTTTCGAGCACGCATAAGACCAGCGCCCCTTGACGGTCGCGCCCATCACGAGGTTGCCGTCTTCGCGGAAAGGAACTTCAGTGCTCAGCCCGTAAACTTCAGAAGTCGAAGCTATCAGAACTTTCTTCTTCTTCTTGTTCGCAAGATTGAGAACGACTTCGGTGCCGTGAACGTTTGTCTCAATCGTGCGCACCGGGCTTTCTACGATGAGCTTGACGCCGACCGCAGCGGCCAGATGAAATATCACGTCGCACTGGTCAACCAGTTCGGCCAGGACTTGATGATTGCCCACGCTCTCTATGGTGTAATGAAAGCGCGAGTTGCTCTTCAGATGTTGTATGTTCTCTATGCTGCCCGTCGAGAGGTCGTCAATGACGAAAACCTCGTCGCCGCGCTCTATGTAAGCGTCCGAAAGGTGCGACCCTATGAACCCTGCGCCGCCAGTAATCAATACCCTCAAACTTTCAAGCTCCCTTCGATAACAAATCTAAAGTCTGGAGTCTGGAGTCTGGAGTCTGGAGTCCGTGTGATTGCGGAATGCGGATTTCGGACTGCGTACCGCACCGCTTTCCACTTGAGACTCTGGACTTGAAAGCTCTGACTCCAGACTCCAGACTCCAGACTCCAGACCTGCCAACTCTCTATAGAGTTTTGTGATGTCCGCCAGCAGACGTTTCTTTGAATAGCTTTCGGCGACGAAGCGCGCCCCGCGTGCGCCCAGTTCCCGTCTTAACGCGGGGTCGCCCACCAGACGCCTAAGCCCGTGACAGAAAGCTTCCGCGTCGCCCGAAGGAACGCGCACGCCGCGCTCGCACAGTTCGTAAAGGTCTTGCGTCGATTCTTCTGAAAGTTTACCACCCAGAAGATCAATCACTCCGCCGACCGAAGTTGCCACGCAGGCGCGCTCGTTTGCCATCGCTTCGATTAAGGTAAGCGGCGTGCCTTCGTTCAGCGAAGTGAGCGCCACGATGTCCAGCGCCGGGTAGAAATTTTGCGCGTCGTTGCGAGTTCCCAGAAACTCTACATCATCATAAATCCCAAGCTCGCGCGCGCTCCGTTCCAATTGTTCGCGCAGGTGGCCGTTGCCTACTATGACGAAGCGAACGCGCGTCCCGCCCTTCTCCTTAGTTCCGAAGAACTGCTTGTAAAGCGCTGCGGCGCGAAGGAACAGGTCGTGATTCTTCACTTCGGTCAGACGCCCGACTATTCCTATAAGAATTTCATCCTGTCCTGCGCCCAATTCGTCGCGCATGTGGTTTCGCCGCCCGGCCCAATCAGCATAAACGTCAACATCCATTCCCAACGGTATCAGAGCAAACTGTCCGCTTTCCCCAACACCGAACTCTTGGTGAATCTCGCGTCGCTGCTGCGGGCTGATTACTATGATTTTGTCTGTGGCTGTGCGAGCGAGAAATTTTTCTATAACGAGGAAGATGCGCGTTTTCAATCGTCCATAATAGCTGTGAAAGATGTGGCCGTGATAAGTGTGAACGAACCTGCACCTCCTGCGCGGACGCCCCCAGAGAGCGGAAAGCGTCAGCCACCTGTAGAGCAAGCCAGCGATTCTTCCAACCGTCCCCGCTTTCGCCGTGTGCGTGTGAACTATATCGGGGCGCTCGCGCACGAACAGGCGATAGAGTTTCCAGATTGTCACCACATCTTTCGGAGAAATCTCGCGGCTCATCTCAGGGATGATGTGCGGCTCGATGCCCTGCTCTGTGGCGAAATAGCCCATGTCGTCTTCGCCCGGCGGGACTACTCCTGCTACCAACAATGACTGGAACTCGTCGCGCGGCAGTCCCGCGCTCAACCATACGACATGGCGCGCAGGGCCACCAACGTTGAGGCGCGCGATGATGCGAACAACTTTCATAAGTCTGGAGTCTGGAGTCTGGGGTCTGGAGTCAAAAGCCAACGCTGTTTTCGACGAGTTGACTCCGAGACTCATGACTCCAGACTCCAGACTCTTTAATCATCCATTTTGAAGATCGTATCCGGGTCGTCCTCGTGCCTTATTTCATCAATCTCTTCGCGCTTGCTCTGGCCCATGTAGAGGCGGTTGGGGAAGTTGATGACCACGCCGGGCACTTGTCCGACATTGCGGTAAGCATGCACTACGCCTTTGGGGACGAGCACAGATTTCGGATTATCCTCGCCGACCGATAGAGTCATCACGTTGTAGTAGGTCTCCGAGTCTTCGCGGTTGTCCCACAGGCGCAGCTTGAAGCAGGATGGGCCGATGAAGCAGAAGAAGTCTGCCTGGTCAACATGCTCGTGCGGGCCGCGCTGCACACCCGGCTCCGTAGTAGAGATGTAGCTCATCGTGGGATAAAACTCTTC
>DATHJK010000471.1:0-8178 GCA_035316225.1 Pyrinomonadaceae bacterium | reverse complement strand
GGCGGCTTCAGCGGCGGTGGAGGCGATGCAGGCGGCGGCGGCGCTGGGGGTGGCTGGTGAAGAATGGTAGCCAGTAGACAGTAACAAGTAGTCAGTAGATTTTTAGGCATTCAATGTCGAGCCAATAAGCTCGGTATTAATAGCCACCCAACTTCATCATGCTGGCTTCTGACTACCGACTTCTTCGTTTACAATACACGGAAACCCGATGTCGAAAAGAATAGTTCAGGACGCGCTTAACCATCTGGTTGACGACCTGCGCTCGACGCATGGCGACAACCTGGCTTCGGTCGTGGTCTACGGCTCCGCAGCGGCGGGCGATTACGTTGAGTTGCGCTCGGACTACAACCTGCTCATAGCGCTTCAACGGATTACGCCGGAAGATTTGCGATTGGCCCAGGCACCCATGCGCGAGTGGCAGCGATTGGGCCATCCTATGCCCATCTATTTTACAGTTGAAGAGTTGCGCGACGCGGGCGATGTTTTTCCGATTGAGTTTCACCAGATGGAGAAGGCGCGCGTTGTGCTTTACGGCGCAGACCCTTTCGAGTTCGTACAATTGACGAAGGCGAATCTGCGTCATCAAACAGAGTATGAGTTGAGAAGCAAGCTGATTCAGCTCAGGAGGTTTTACATTCCCGCATCCGTTTCGGTCGAAAAGCTTTCGGCCTTGATGAGCGACAGCCTTGCGAGCTTTGCAGCGCTCTTCCGCGCAGTGCTTCTCTTGAAAGGCATGGATCCGCCCGTTGCGAAGCCCGATTGCGTGCGTATGATCGTGAAGACTTTGAATCTTGACGGCGAGCCTTTCGAGCGCATCTTCGCCATACGCTCAGACGACGTTCTTCCTCTAAATGAAGTTGACGCGAACCAACTTTTCGGAGATTACATGACTCAGATCGAGCGCGTGATCGAGACGGTAGATGAGATGGACGAAAAACCGTGAACCGTGAATCGTGGATCGTGAATAGAAATTGAAGAGATTTACAGTTTGCGTCTTCTATTCACGATTTACGATTCATGATTCACGAATACGAGGTGAATTTAAGATGAAGAGAAGAATTTTGCTGCTGGTCAGTTTAACTCTGCTGGCCTTTGCTACGAGCGGATGCGGTTATAACACGCTTCAGACGAAGCATCAGAATGTTAAGGCCAAATGGGGCGACGTTGAGAATCAGCTTCAGCGCAGAGCCGACCTGATTCCGAATATGATCTCTGCCGCGCAATCGGTTGCGGTCAATGAGCAGGAAGTCTTCGGGCAGGTCAATAAGGCTAACGCTCAACTTATTAACGCCACGGGCACAGCGCCTCAGGGAGAAGGCGGCGACCGAACGCCCGAGCAGAGGCAGGCAATTATGGACGCGGCCAACAGTTTCGGCGGCACCATCGGAAGACTGCTCTCTCTGCAACAGGCTTACCCTACGCTACACTCGAACGAAAATTTCATGAGGTTGCAGGACGAGCTTGCGGGCACGGAGAATCGTCTGGCCGTCGCGCGTCACGACTATAACGAGGCTGTGCAGGATTACAACACAAGCCGCGGCAATTTTCCCATGGTCATCGCGGCGAAAATCTTCGGCTTCAAAGAGGAGCCTTACTTCAAGGCGGCGGAGGGCGCGCAGCAAGCTCCCACGTTCAATCCGAACTCCATACGCCAGAATCAAGGTAACGCGAACGCCAGATAGCAGGCAGTGCTTACCTAATGCACATCGGTTCAAAGAAGAGAGGCCGCCATTGATTGGCGGCCTCTCTGTTTCTCTTTCTCGGTCATCCACCGCAGATCTTAAAATCCGCGCGAGCTGCACATGGCGCAGTGGTCGCAGGGCTTCCCGCCCGGCTCTATGCTGCACGTCTTCTCTTTCTCGAAGAAATCAACAAGCTCGGACACGGCTGCTTCGTTAACATCGAAGCGCTCCTGGCTTGGGTGCGCCGCAGGGACATACATGCCGCTCAGCCAGGGCGAGCGTGTCAACGGCACGCTTGCTTCTCTTTGTGAAAATGGTTGCGGCGCGTTATCTGAGGCGCGAGCCGGAGCAGAGTTTTCATCTTCGTGCGTGATGTGCGATTCGATGTGGGCCAATCTTTTCTGCAAGTCGCTGAGGCCGGCGCGCACAGATGCAAGCTCATAACCTACGTCATGCGTTTCAGCCGCGCCCTTGACGCTTCGCTCTTCGCTATCGGGTGAGAGACGGCGCGCGATACGCTCGGCCAATGCGCGTGCCTGATCCTGCTCGGTGCTCATCGCGCCTCCCCTTTTTCCGCTTCAAGTAAATCAATGCGGTCAACGACGCCTACGATTGCCGAGTCAATGGCTGCACCGGCTTCGCCCGTCGCCGCCGTTGACGCGCCCCAGCCTTCCTGCACTATCAGAACAGTATCGCCTACGCCTGCGTCAACCGAATCGAGCGCCAGAATTGTGTTGCTCATCTCCTCGCCTTCAGGCGTTATCTGTTGACACAACATCACGCGCGCACTCTCGTAGCGACGATTCTTCTGCGTAGCGACCACGTTGCCCATCACGCGAGCCAGAATCATTTTCGAGAAACTCCATTCGTCACGTGCGCGTCCGAATCAACGATTGCGATGATAGTGCAATCGGTCGGCGTATCCTCGCGCTTGAAAGGAAAGCTGGCCTCCTTGCCTCTGCACCAGAAAACAAGCTCGCCCCGGCCCGCGCCAATCGCATCAACCGCGACCAGCGGCTTGCCCTGCGGTCTTAAATCTTTATCGAGCGATTGCACTATCAGAAGCTTACGCCCCTCCAGCGAATCGTTCTTCACAGTCGAAACAACAGTTCCTATAACGCGCGCCAACTGCATAAGAGTCTGGAGTCTGGAGTCTAAGAGTCAACTGGTCAAAAACAGTCTTTTGCTTTTGACTCCAGACTCCTGGACTCCGGACTAATCATCAACCACGTCAACTGTATCGATGACGCCGACTATTGCGGCGTCAACGGGCACGTCCTTCATGCCTTGAGCGAGACGAGCGCTTGAGCCTGCGACGACCAGCACGCGCTCGTGGTAGCCCGCGCCGACCGTATCAACGGCTACGACGTAGCCGGTAGTGTCCGTCCCATCAACGTTCACAGGTCGAACAATGAGCAGCTTGCGCCCAGTCAGTCTGGGGTCTTTCTGCGTAGAGACGACCGTGCCCAGGATGCGTGCGATTATCATGCGAAAAACAGTCTGGAGTCTCAGAGTCAAAAGCAAAAAACCGTTTTTGACGAATTGGCTCCTAGACTCTCGACTCCAGACTCCAGACTTTTATCCGTTGAGTCCGATGGGCAGCGCCTCGTCAACGCTTCCGTGCGGGCGCGGGATGACGTGAACGCTTACGAGTTCGCCTACGCGACGTGCGGCGGCAGCGCCTGCATCCGTTGCGGCCTTCACAGCGGCAACGTCGCCGCGCACGATTGCCGTCACGAATCCTGCGCCTATCTTCTCGTAGCCTACGAGCGTAACGTTAGCGGCCTTAACCATAGCGTCCGCCGCTTCAATCATCGCAACCAGACCTTTCGTCTCAACCATACCGAGTGCTTCCTGGGACATTTAGTTTCTCCTAGAATGAAAATGATAAGTGATAAGAGCAGAAGATAGAATACAGAAGTCAGAAGCCAGAATGTTAAGCCTTTATCTACTGGCTACTGGATTTCGGTCTCCTTCTCTTATCATTCATCTCTGCTCAATGTTTTCCCAACTTCGTTGCTTGAGTCAATAGCTCGACCAACTCTTCGCGCGTCAGACTGATTTTGCCCGCGCCGTTAGACGCCGCGCGAGTGCCTGTTGCGTTCGCGCGCTCGCCCGTAGGGCAAGACAACTGCGTTTCGTGCAGGTAGCCGCAGGACTGACATCGCGCGCTCTCATTTAAGTATCCGGCAGCTTCGCGCACGTTGATTAATTTTTCAATCGCGTCGGGCGATAAATTTCTTGAGCCGCCGAGTATGCGGGAGAGTATAGCTATCTTCGCAGTGTGCTCCAAAGTCTCAAGGCGGTCAAATGCCTGCCAGATGTCTGCGCCGTAAGCTACAGCGCCGTGATTCGCCATCAGCAGCGCATTGTGATGTTTGACGAGTGGGCGCATTGCTTCCGTCAGCTCTTCCGTCGAAGGCGTTCCGTACTCCGCAAGCGGCACGCAGCCCAGCGTCAGAATAACTTCGGACAAGATAGGCTGGTCAATAGCAAGGCCAGCGACGGCGAACGCTGTACCGTTTGGCGGGTGCGCGTGGCAGACAGCTTTCACGTCCGGGCGCTCACGGTATATGAGCAAGTGCATGGCAAGCTCGCTCGACGCGCGCTTATCCGTCAGAGGCTTCCCTTCAATGTCCGTGACCGCGCACGCCTCTTCCGTCATGCGCCCCTTGCACATCATCGTAGGCGTAGCCACCACGCGCCCGTCGTCCAGGCGCACGCTCAGGTTGCCATCCGAAGAGACAACGTAGCTTCGCTCGTACATCAACTGCCCGACGCGCACAATCTCGCGCCGCGCTTCCTGCTCATTCATACGCTACTTAAGCTGTTTGCTGCTCATCTTCCAACTTATCAACGCGCACACGCAGCTTGAACATATCAGTTATTAACGTCTTCAACTGGCGATTGAATTGATTAAGCTCCGATTCGACGCCTGTCAATCTTTCCAACACGCTCTCCCAGATTGGACGAGTCTCGCGCAGCCGCGCATCAACTCTATCTTCGAGTGATGTCAGCCGCATATCGATTGAAACCACACGCATCTCAACTGGTTCCATGCGCGTCTCAAGTGAACCCATACGCCCGTCAAGCCGCGACATCATTTCACGCATGGCTGCAAACTCGGCCATAACGCGCTCTTCAAAAGAGCTTGACGGTAAATTTTTCGTGAGGTCTTCGCTCATAACATCTCCTTAAAATCTTCAACTCTACAACTCGCGCGTCTCGTCGTGCTGCGGCATCTCTTCGTAGGCGTGTGTGACGCGCGGGTTCGTGATGGTGGAGACCTGCGGGCGCGCGAGCGCATACGATAAGCTTTCAAGAGCGATGGTCAGGTCAACGTTCTTGACCTTCACGCCGCGACGAGCCTGAAGACGAGCAGGTGCGAAATTGAGCACGGCCTTGATGCCTGCGCTCATCACCTGGTTCAGGACTTTCTGCGCGAAGCGAGCGGGCACGGACAGAACGATTACGTCAATCTCTTCGTCACGAACCACGCGGGCGAGGTTGCGTACGTCGTGAACCATGACCTGATTCGCGCCAACGCGCTGGCCTATCTTCTCCCTTTCGCTATCAAAGAGCGCGACGACCGTGAAGTTGGAGGTCGTGAAGCCATCGTAATTCGCAAGCGCCGTCCCCAAATTTCCTGCGCCTACTATCCCGACGCGGTGCGCAACATCAAGGCCCAGAATCTTCGTGATGTGGTCGCGCAAAGATTCGACATAATAGCCCACGCCGCGCACGCCGAACTCGCCGAAGTATGCCAGGTCTTTGCGAATCTGCGCCGAATTCAGATTGAACTGCTCGGCCATAGCCTTCGACGAGATCGTCTTTATTCCGGCAGCAGCCAGAGTGTTAAGGCAGCGCAGGTAAACGCTCAAACGGTTCGTCGTCAGCTCAGATATTTTCTCCGATTTCATTAAAGCCCGTTCCCTTGACGAGATAAGTATAGCGCTTCAAGGGTGTAGACGAAAAGAAGATGGGAAGTCTGGAGTCCGGAGTCTGAAGTCTGGAGACAAAAGCAAAAGACTATTCTTGACCTCGGACTCCAGACTCCAGACTCCGGACTCCAGACTTTTTCTTGCTCGTAGCCTTCAGTTGCCGAACCCTCGCGCATCAACTACAATTCCTGATGAAAGACGAAGGCGCTCCCGAAATTCACTTCTTCGATAAAACTTTTTCACAAAGAATGATTGCACATTTAAACGGAAATCTGCTTGCTAAGCATGCTACTACTGTAATTCTGGAAGTGGGCGGGGTCGGCTACGAGGTGACCATCCCGCTCTCGACTTTTTATGAGCTGGAAGACGCAGGCTCTCAGGTGCGTCTGCACATCTACACGCACGTGCGCGAGGACGCACTTCAGCTTTACGGTTTCAAGTCGATACGCGAGCGAGAGCTTTTCTTAAGATTGATTTCGGTGAGCGGCATTGGCCCAAAGCTCGCCATCTCCATGATAGGAATCATGAGTGCGGACGAGATAATCGCTTCGATTCGCACGAACAATCTCGCGCGATTGACT
This sequence comes from Pyrinomonadaceae bacterium, assembly GCA_035316225.1. Classification (GTDB taxonomy): domain Bacteria; phylum Acidobacteriota; class Blastocatellia; order Pyrinomonadales; family Pyrinomonadaceae; genus 3-1-20CM-3-53-8. Next base: position 1,974 of record DATHJK010000471.1, on the reverse strand, counting down.
TCGATTCCGGGCGTAGGAAAGAAGACTGCCGAGCGTCTTGTCATAGAGCTTCGTGATAAAATCGCCGCGCTCTCAAGCCCCGCGCTCGAAGAGGCTTTCGCGGCGCAAGGCCACAGAGGCGCAGCGACGAGCGAGGACGCGCTTCGTGACGACGCGCTCTCGGCTCTGGTCAATCTTGGTTATCAAAAGGCCGCAGCCGAAAAGGCTATCACCGCAGCGATGCAGGAAGGCAGCGAGCTATCGGTCGAGTCAATCCTGCGCCGCAGCCTGCGACAGTTAGCGCGAGGATGAGGAAGGGCAGTGAAAAGTGATGAGTGATAAGTGATAAGAAGGAACGAAAAGCTTTTCGTCCTCTTGCTGAAAACTGAACATTGAAAACCTGAAACTGCTCTTTACTTATCACTTATCACTCATCACTTTTCACTTTTCACATATGTCAGAGCTTGAGCCGGCAAATACTCGTGAGGCGGGTGTGATGGAAGACGAGAGAGAGTTTGAAAAGTCTCTGCGCCCGACTCGTCTGGCGGAGTATATTGGTCAACGCCATGCGACGGAGAATCTTCGCATCTTCATCAAGGCGGCGCTTCGCAGGCGCGAGGCGCTGGATCATGTTCTGCTGACGGGGCCGCCCGGACTGGGCAAGACCACGCTCGCGCACATCGTTGCCAACGAGATGAGCGCGGAGATGCGCTCTACAGCAGGGCCTGTGATTGAAAAGAGCGGCGATCTGGCTGCGATTCTTACAAATCTTCAGGAGGGCGATGTTCTCTTCATTGACGAGATTCATCGCCTCAATCCGGCCATAGAAGAGGTGCTCTACCCGGCGATGGAGGATTACAATCTCGACCTGATGATCGGGCAAGGGACAGCCGCGCGCTCTATAAAATTAGAGCTTCCGAAGTTCACTCTGGTAGGCGCAACGACGCGCGCCGGGTTGATTACCGCTCCGCTTCGCGGTCGCTTCGGCATAGTCTTTCATCTGGATTTTTACACGCACGAGGATTTGGAAGTTATCGTCAAACGCTCTGCGGATATTCTGGGCGTTGAGATTGACGAGGGCGGCGCGCGTGAGATTGCGCGGCGCGCTCGCGGGACTCCGCGCATTGTCAACCGGCTTCTGCGCCGCGTGCGTGATTACGCCGAGGTTGATTATGACGGGCGCATCACGCAAGAGGTTGCGAACGACGCGCTCAACCGTATGGAGGTTGACACTTACGGACTGGATGAAGTTGATCGCAAGCTTCTTCTAACTATCATAGAAAAATTCAGCGGCGGCCCCGTCGGTCTCGGAACTATCTCCGCTTCGATTAACGAAGAGAAGGATTCAATCGAAGAGATCATAGAGCCTTATCTGATTCAAATCGGATTCCTGAATCGCACGCCGCGCGGTCGTATGGCGACGCGATTGGCCTACGAGCATTTCGGTATAAAACTCTCCCAACCGAATAAACCCGGCCTCTTCGACGCCGAGTAATTTCGCAGGAAGCTTTTTGTCGGACTATGAAGCTGTCACCTCGCTTATCGTCGCCGGTAATCATCGCGCTTCTCTTAGCAGCCATCCACGCGCCCGCGCTCTCGCAAAACCGCACGCCTGCGCGTAAGGCTGTTGCTTCACAACAAACTTCGGAGAACAATCGAGCGCGAGCCTTAGAGCTTCTGGTAGAGGCTGCGAACGTTGCGCGCACGTTCGATGATCTTTACCAGCGCGCTCATGTTCAAGCGCTCGCCGCAGATGCGCTCTGGCCTTTCGACCGCGAGAGGGCGCGAGCAATATTCCTGCGAGCATGGGAAGCGGCGGGCGTCTCAGACCACGCCGAGCAGGAAGCGGACGAGCGCGAACGAGCGTCGTCTTCAAGCTCTACTGGGTCGCGCGTGACCGAAGCGCGCGACGAAATTCTGTCTAAGGCCGCAGCGCGCGATGCTGCGCTCGGCGAGAAATTCCTGCGAGGGCTTCTGGCGGAAAATGTTAATGAA
>DATHJK010000470.1:0-3988 GCA_035316225.1 Pyrinomonadaceae bacterium | reverse complement strand
CGGCCCATCCCTCTCTCTCGTTCAGGAAGAAGACCGCGTTCAATCGCGCGGTCGTGTTAGACGGGCGCACAGTCCAAAGCCTTCCGCCCGTGCTCGTGTAGAGAATCTTCCCGCGCGCTCCTACAGCCCACCCATGCGCGCCGTCCAGAAAGAAGAGGTCGGAAAGATCGTCGCGCCCGCCTTCCGTCAATCGTCGCCACTGAAAGCCGCCGTCGTCAGTTCTGAGCACAAGCCCATCGCCGCCCGCAGCCCATCCCGTCTCAGCATCTGCAAAGAAGATGGTCGAAAGGCGCGGGTTCGTTTTCACGCTGATGGGAAGCCATGTTGTGCCTCCGTCGCCTGTAGCCAGCACCACGCCGCCGTCGCCAGCGACCCATCCGTGCCGCTCGTCCGCGAAGAAGACTGTGAACAGGTCTGTATGAAGCAGATAATCGTGCGGCGTCCACGTCCGGCCTCCGTCATCTGTGAGAATGATTCGACCGCTGTAGCCTACTGCTATCGCGCGCTTCTCGTTGATGAAGACGACGCTCGAAAGAGGTTGGTCGTTGGATTCGCCGCCGACCGCTCCGGCTTTCCACGTCTGGCCTCCGTCTTCTGTCACCAGCAGAGTGCCGTGATCGCCGACTGCCGCGCCCGCCCGCTTGTTTGCGAACGAGACCGAGAAAAGATGCGCGCGAGTGTTGCTCTCTTGAGCCGCCCATGTTCGCCCGCCGTCGCCAGTCCTGATGATCTGGCCGTAGCTTCCTACAGCCCAGCCCATGCTCACATCGTCCGGCGCGAACGTCACAGCGTAAAGATGGTTCTTCATGCCCTCGAACGTGGGGCGCACAGTCCAGCGCTCGCCGCCATTATTCGTAGTGAGAACCAGACCGCGCGCTCCTACAGTCACGGCTCGCTTCTGGTCAATGACGTGAAGCCCGTAGAGCGTAGTCATGGCCGGAGATGCTTGCGGCTCCCACGTGAACCCGCCGTTGCGCGTGTAGAGAATCGCGCCATCGCTACCCACAGCCCAGCCGTGCCGCTTATCCTTCGCAAAGCGAATCGCGTAGATGGAGTTGCCCTGCGGCAGAGGATTCTGCCAGAGCCAGCCGCGCTCAGGCGTTACTTGACGGCGCACCTGCGAGAAAGCGAGCGGCCCGCAGAGAGACGCGAGCAGGAGTAGTCCGAGCGCAAGTGCGGAGCGCCAGCGTGGACGCGAGGCGTGATGATTTTTTCCGGCTACATCGGGCATTTTCGGAGATACGTGTTGGGCGCTTCGGCATTCGTCCGCGTGAACTTTTAATCGGGGAGAGAGAATTATAATGGCGGCGCGAGAAGAAAAGCGAATCCCCGGAGCGCACCGGAGAGGGATGCATGCTCTCCGGGGTAAAGTTAATCCTGGATTGTTCCAACGCTATCAACCGCATCACGCAGAACACTTTCATCAACTCTTCCGAGTTGAGCGATGCGGCGCGCAGCGCGGTCTGCGGCCTCTTGAACCACGTGACCCGCGTGGCCTTTGGCCCATTCCCACGTAATCTTGTGCGGGCGCGCGGCCTCGTCCAATCGCGCCCACCAATCATGATTCGATTTTCGCTTGAATCGCCCGTTCATAGTTTCCACGACGTAGCGCGAGTCCGTGAAAAGATGTACGCGGCAAGGCTCGCGCAGAGTTTCAAGTCCGAGTGCGGCTGCGGCAATCTCCGCCTGCTGGTTCGTGGCTTCGCCCAGAAAATCTCCTGCGGCGCGCCACAGCCCGCGATAACCCAGAAGCGCAACGCCAGCGGCGCGCGTTGTCTGAAGCCCGTTGCCCAGGCTTGACCCATCGCAGTAGATGGTGACCTCTTTCATCTTTACGCGACCGCTTCCTGTTGGGCCAGCCCGTCCTCTGGAACGTGAACTGTGTGGTCAACGGCCTCTGCGAAAGTGTCGTCGTGCGAGATGATGAATAGCTGGTCGAAGTGCTTAATCTGCCCTATCTGCTGTGCCAATCCTTCGCGCCGACGCTGATCCATGTTCACCGTAGGCTCGTCGAAGAATGCCATGCGTATGTCTGAAAGCTGCTTCAACAGAGCCAGACGGACAGAGAGCGCTGCGGCCATCTGCTCGCCGCCAGAAAGATTCTGAAACGAGCGCTCGTGCCCTTCCTCTTCCAGAATTATCTCGTAATCGCGCGACCATCGAAGCGAGCGAGCGGCGTCGCCTGTGATTTCCCGGAAAAGCTGGTTGGCTTCAATCGAGACGTTGTAAAGATAGCTCTCCGTCACGCGCGGGCCAGCCTCGCGCAGCACGTCGCGTATGAAGTCCGTTGCCTCGTTCAATCTTTCCAGACGATCTCTTTCCAAAAACTCCTCGCGCATACGGTCTCTTATCTGTGATAGCCGCGCTATCTCCGCCGAAAGATTCGCTTCCCTTGCAAGCGCGGCGCTCAATTGCGCTGAAGTCGCAGCTTCCTGCTTCTTAGCTTCTACGAGCGCGGCACGCTCTTGACTATGACGCTCGCGGTCGTATGCACCGGCGGCTTTATCGAATTCCGCACGCGCCATCTCAGCTTCACTCGCTGCGCGTGAAGCCTCATCTTCCGCTTTATCAAGCTCAGCCTGTCGCGCAGGGAGCGTTGCGGCCACACTCGCGCTCGTCAGGTATTCACTGTGCGCATCCGCCGTGCGGTCGCGCGTAGCGCTGTAGGCTTCCCACTGCGCGTCCATCTCCGCGTACTGCTTCATCTGTTCCCTGAGAGACTGTGCCTGCTTTTCCAGCGCCGTCTGAGCGTCATGCGCGCTCGTCATTTCAGCACGCAGCGACGATTCACGCTCAACCTCAATGCCAAGAGATGCTGCGCGAGCGCGCGGGTCTTTCAACACCTGCAACTTTCTCTCGACCTCTGCGAAATCCTTCTCCAATCCTGCGAGCGCTGAGGCGTTCGCGGCAGCGCCAGCGCGCTCATCTTTTTTACGCTTGCCCTCCTGCTCTATCTCCTGCAAGCGCCGTCGCAGCGGCTGAAGCTCTGCGAAGCGAAGCGCGGCCTCGCGCACGCTTTTGAGTTCCGCGTCAATACCGAATAGCTGGGGCTTCAACTCTGAGAGGCGGTCGCTGCTGCTTGTCTTGATTGCGGCAATCTCTTCGTCAATTAAGCGAAGCGCCGCCTGACGCTCCATGAAAAGCGCGCGGTCTTGAGAGAGTTGCTGGCGTGCGCCTTCAAGCCTGGAAAGATGTTTCTCGGCATCGCGCGCTTCGCGCACTGCGCCGCCGACTGTGGCGCGCTCGCGCTCTACGGTTTTGAGTTGAAGACGATTCGCTGCCATGTGATCTTGAAAGTAGGTCTCTAAGGTCTCGCCTTCGCGCAGGTTCAAGCATTTTTGGGAGAGAATGGGACATAACCCGTTTTTGACTTCGATATGAAACTTCTCGTCGCGCTCAAGCTCTGCGTGCAGGCGCGCAAGCTTTTCGGTCAAATCATTCTCGCGCGCAATCAAACTCTCCGCCTCCGAAGCCTTAACGGAAAACTTCTCAAGCTTAGAAATCTCCTTCTCGCGCGTAGAGATTTCGCGTCCGATGCGCTCGATTTCGCGCTGGGCTTCGGCGCGCTGGCGTCTGAGGTGTTCGTTGCTCGTAGCATCCTTTTCGGCTTTGCTCAACCGATTTTCAATATCAACCCGCTCGCTCTCAAGTTTTTCCGCGCGCGCCTGTGCATCGCCTCCCGCTTCCGCTTCCTTGATTCGACGCTGGGTCTGTGCGTGTTGCGAACGCAGGATTTCCAATTCGCCGTCAAGCGCGGCAAGCCGCTCGCCCTCGCTCATGGCACGCGCACGCAGGTCGCGCAGGCGCTCTCGCTCTCGCTCCAACTCCTCCTGCGAGCGTATGTCGCTCTCAAGCGCTTTGATTGACGCTGCCGCTTCCAGAGCGCGCGCGAGCGCAGCTTCCAGATGCCGTACATCATTCTGCCTGGAGAGCAGCAGCCGCGCGACTCCTTCTTCTTCGGCGCGAAGACGGTCGCGCGCGATGCGCG
>DATHJK010000469.1:0-4143 GCA_035316225.1 Pyrinomonadaceae bacterium | reverse complement strand
CGGGAAAGATTCACGGTCTTGATGTGCGTCTCATCGAGTAAGATAATTGTCCGGGGATGAAATGAACCGGTATCGCAACGAACTGTTTTCAATCCAGAATCTAAAATAGAGATGCGCGTTACAATCGGACAGATAAACACGACGAACGGCGATTACGAGGGAAACACCGCGAGCATTCTTCGCGCAATCGAGCGCGCGAAACGCGACCGTGCCGATCTGGTCATACTGCCGGAAGTTGCAGTGCAGGGCTATATGTCTTTCGACTGGTTCCTTGACCGCGACGTTGTTGGGAACGTTCTTAAACCGCTCGAACAGATAATACCTGCGACGGAAGGTTTGACGGCTGTTATAGGGACTGTGCGGCCTACGGATCAACCGACCGGCAGACAACTCTACAATTCGGCAGCGATAATTCAGAACGGAAAATTGCTGGGCTACGAAGATAAGACATTGTTGCCGGAATACGACGTGTTCGATGACCCGCGCTACTTCGAGCCTGCGCACGGGCATCACCTCTTCCCCGTTAAAAGCGGCATGCTTGGCGTAGGCATATGCGAGGACATGTGGAACGATAAGACGTTCTGGCGCGAGCGGCTTTATGCGCACGACCCCATTGACGATTTGATAGAGCTGGGCGCAAGTGTGCTTGTATCAATCAACGCATCGCCATTCAACAAAGGCAAGATGGGGCAGCGCTGCAAAATGGTCTCGCATCGCGCAAAGAGCGCAGGTTTGCCGATTATCTTCGTCAATCTGGTCGGCGCAAACGACGGCATCATCTTCGACGGCGCGAGCATAATCGCAGATTGCCAGGGCGAAATAATCTTGCAGGCTCCGCCGTTTGAAGAGTTCTTCGGGACAGTTGATCTGGATTGCGGCGTGGCCCACGATTATTGCCTGCCCGGCGATGACATGGAAACTATTCATCGCGCGCTGGTGCTGGGCATTCACGATTACGCCAGAAAGAATCGCTTCACGACCGCCGAGCTTGGACTTTCGGGCGGTATTGATTCTGCGGTTGTTGCCGCGCTCGCGTGCGAAGCCCTGGGAGCGCAGAACGTTTTAGGGGTGATGATGCCTTCGCCGTATTCGTCGCGCGGCAGCATAGAAGATTCACTGGCATTGGGCCGCAATCTGGGCATGAAAGTCATAGAGCATCCAATCTCGGACGCTTTCGAGGTGCTGGTGAAAGAGCTTGGCCTTGCAAAGCCCACACGCGGCGGCGACGTGCTCGCGGCTGAAAATCTTCAGTCGCGTCTAAGGGGCAACATACTGATGAGCATCTCGAACGCCGAAGGCCGACTTCTGCTTTCGACGGGAAACAAATCGGAGTTGGCGCTGGGCTACTGCACGCTCTACGGCGACACGAACGGCGGGCTTGCGGTGATAGGCGACCTGTTGAAGACAGAGGTTTACCAGCTTGCGCGCCACTACAATCGCCAGAGCGAGATAATCCCGCGAGCAATCATAGAGAAGAAACCGAGCGCAGAGCTTGCGCCCGGACAGCTCGACGAACAGACACTGCCGCCTTACGAAAAGATTGATCCCATACTGAAGATGTATTTTGAACAGAAGGCCACGCCCGAAGAGATTGTCGCGGCAGGTTATGACACAGAGCTTGTCTACGATCTATTGAATCGCGTTGAATCGCCCGCAAACGAATTCAAGCGCAGGCAACTGCCGCCCACGCTCATCATCTCGCGCAACGCCATAGGCATTGGCCGACGCCGCCCCGTCACACATCGCTACCGCCGCCAGCCCGCTACGCAGATGGAGAGAGATGGCACAGGCAGTTCGCAGAAGTAAGTATAAAAGTAAAGCAATTGACTTTTCTTCTCGCGTCCATATACTTGCCGGGAGGCTCTCCCGGATTCTTTAGCAAAAATCCTGACCTTTGCAGGATGATTTAGGAGGAAGATCGAGAATGAAAGTTATGAAGCTGATGAAAGTCGCGCTCCTTATGCTTGTCCTTACGTTCGGCATGGCGGCTTCGGCCTACGCGCAGTGCGGCGGCATGGGACGACACAGACGCCATCACAGGAGGGGGCACGGGCACCATCGTATGTGGCGTTACCATAGACACCATCATCGCCACTGAGCGTTAACCTTGTTTGCTCTGAGCAAGCCCCTTGTCCTGTGAAGCTATCAGGTCAGGGGGTTTTGTTCTATATGCTTTTCAAAAAAGAAGTGTAGTGAAAATCGTGGCAGGCAAGAACGAAATTCCGTTGATAAAGACGAGGCGGCTCGTGCTGACGCTGCCCGCGCCGGACGTGGCGCGGCGTATGGTCGAGTACGCGACGGCGAACAGGGATCATCACGCGCCCTGGTCGCCCTTATTGCCTGAAGAATATTTTACGGAAAAATACTGGCGCGAGCGCTTCCGCTCGGCACGCGAAGAGTTTCTTCATGGCGAATCGCTGCGCCTTGTACTCTTCCGCAAACAGGATGTAATGGGGCGCGTCCTGGGCACGTGCAACTTCACCAACTTCATACGCGGCCCGTTTCAAGCCTGCTATCTAGGCTACCTGCTGGATAAAGATGCTGTAGGACGTGGGTTGATGCAGGAAGCGTTGAGGGCGGCAATTCGATATGCCTTTGACGAGATGCGACTGCACCGCATCATGGCGAACTACATGCCGCGCAACGAGCGAAGCGCGAATGTGCTGCGCCGCCTCGGATTCACAGTCGAAGGCTACGCGCGCGATTATCTTCAGATCGCCGGGCGCTGGGAGGATCACATAATGACTGCGCTCACGAACAAGAAACTAACGCCTGACGACATTCGTTGAGAAAATTTTGGATGAAGATATAAACTAAGGCTGTTTGCCAATCAGTGTACAAGTGTTCTATAGATACTGTACATTCACTGATAAAGCTGCTCTATGATTTCTCTCCCTCCACATAAAGCATTGGCACAGTCATGCGCAGCCCGCCGTTTTGACGGGCTATCGCGTTCAGCTTCTCTTCTATCACACCGAAAACCTTTTCTTCGTCTTCCGTGTTGACCACGCTTCTCCACCCGCCCAGAAATCCGAATCGTGTCAGCGAATGGTTGAATAAAGCTGTGCCGTCAAGAAAACGCATCTCGAAGCTATCTTCTATAATTCTGCCAACGCTCCAACCAGTTCTCTGAAGCAGTTCGCACGCTTGTTGCTTCGTGCCTCTGTGATCTTCGTTGGCTCCAAGCTTTTCCAGAGATTCCGTCCTGCCGGATGCTTCCAGAATCTCTCTAAAAACTTCATAGAACTCTTTGTAATGACCTTTGATGTTCGTCGTTAAGATTATTCGCGCGCCCGGTTTCGCCACGCGCCAGCATTCCGAGAGAACCGCTTCGGGGTCTGCGAAGTTATTGATGCCTAGGTTTGAGACTATCAAATCAAACTCGGAGTCTGGAAACGGCTGGCGCGCTCCGTCCGCTTCAAGAATCTGCACGTTAGATAGATCGTAGACTTTAAGCTTCATCCTTGCTCTTTCGAGCGCATCCTTCCAAACATCTATGCCCGTCAGTTGGCATGAAGGCCCATGAACGTGCGCGAGTTCAAATAGTGGAAAGCCTGTGGCGCAGCCCAAATCGAGGATTCTGAGGCGGCCTCGAATCTCCATGTGCTTGAAAAGCAGTGCGCCGAAGCGTGAAGACCAGAATGATAGCTCGTCGAATACGCTTGCCACATCCGCGTTGTTATAATCGTCACTCTTTTTAAGATAATCGGTCATTGATTACGACTCGGCTCTCTCTCACTTAATCAGCCGATGTTTAATTCGGACACATAGCCGTTAGAAGCGCAACCCGGCTATGTTCTCATTATGTGCTCTATCGGACGAATCATTCGGGGCGCATTTTGATATTACCCGTTGCTGGCGATGTTCCCTGCTTTCTTAAGATTGCGATGATGTTTGTTCTCAACTGCTTGAGAGGCTCGGTCATAAGCGCTCTTATCCACACGAGTTCGAAGATCATGACAGGCGGGACGACGGAGAAAATGGCGTCGGACACGATCATTCTTCTCTTCTCCACTTCAAACCCGACAGCGCGTGCCAGCTCGTCAATCTGCTTTGCGGCGTTCGCCCTGTAATGGACAGGGAATACATCTTCGGCCTCTCTGCCATCCAAGAGCCTCGCTATCCTGTTGTTGATGCTATCGG
>DATHJK010000468.1:0-2935 GCA_035316225.1 Pyrinomonadaceae bacterium | reverse complement strand
GCTCTGGCGCGCTACTTCGTGCTCGGCATTGCCCGGCGCGCACTCGTCCAGCGCCATAACGATTTCGGAGCCTAGCGTGGCCTGAACCTGCATGGAAACTTCAGGCGAGAGAAAGCGCAACGATCCATCAACGTGCGAGCGAAACTCAGTCCCCTCTTCCTTGATGCGCCGCAGATCGCCCAGACTCCAGACCTGAAAACCGCCTGAGTCCGTCAGAAGCGCTCTCTTCCATCCGATGAACTGGTGAAGCCCGCCGCACGCGCCTATAGTTTCCGCGCCGGGGCGCAGCCACAGGTGATATGTATTGCCTAAGATGATTCCAGCATCAAGCTCTTCAGATTCGAGCGTCTCGAACCGAGTTCCCTTCACAGTCCCCAATGTGCCGACGGGCATAAACACAGGCGTCTCAATCACGCCGCGCCGCGTACGCAAAATCCCTGAGCGCGCTTCACCTTCGCGCGCCGTAATTTCAAAATGAATCGGCTTCAATCCCAAACTATTTTAATCTCTGAAAACTATTCCTGAAACTCTTTGCGAGCTTAGCTCTTTTCTTTGCGCCTTTGCGTGAACATATAACTTTCAGAATCCTTGAGTCTGAAGAGAATTGAATGTTCACGCAAAGGCGCAAAGGGAAAACTTAAGCTCGCAAAGGGGTTCAATCGCTGCTTCAGACTTTTTTCTAAATCACAAACTCGTTCGGCACCATCTGCGGCTCGTTCTCGGTTTTCGGCGCGGGCAGGCGCACGGTGAACGTTGCGCCCAGGCCCTCGCTTCTGGCATCTACGTGCCCGCCGTGCGCTTCCACCAGTTCTTTGACGAGCGCCAGACCTATGCCTAATCCGCCGTGTCGCCGCCTGGAAGAACTGTCGGCCTGGCGGAAGCGATCCCAGATGAAAGGCAGAAAATCATTCGGTATGCCCTCGCCCGTGTCGGAAATTTCTATCACGACCCAGCGCGAGCTTTCAGCCTCTTCTCCTATCAAAATTCCTCTGGGATCGAGCATGCGCGAGCGCACCGTTATGTCGCCGCCTTCCGGCGTGAACTTGATAGCGTTCGTGAGCAGATTCCAGAGCACCTGCTGTATACGATGGCCGTCAATTGAAATCTTAGGCAGGCTCTTATCAAGCTCAAGACGCAGGTGCAATTTTCGATTGAGCGCAGACTGGCGAACAGCGCGCGCGGCATCTTCTATACACTCGTTTATGTCTGTGGGCTTTCGTTCAAGCGGCAGCCCCTTGCGCTGAATGCGCGAGAGGTCTAGCAGGTCTGTGATTAGCTGTGTGAGCGAGTTCGTTGAATCCTTTATTACTTTAATCCCATCCGAAATTTCTTCATCCATTGCAACCGTTTCGCTCTCGGCCAGAATATCAACCCATCCCTTAATCGCCGTGAGCGGCGTGCGCAATTCATGCGAGAGCGTTGCCAGAAACTCGTCCTTCAAGCGGTTGGCCTCGCGCAACTCTGTAATCAGCCGGGCATTCTCAAGCGTAGAGCCTACCTGTGTGGCAACAGCCGTCAATAGATCAATGTCGTCTTCGGCCCAGCGCCGAAGGGTGCGCGTCTGATGACCGCTCAAAGAACCTATGACGCGCCCTTGATGTGTGATAGGGACGGCGGTGAAGCTCTTTATGTTCGTCTTCTCCAGAAGGTCTTCTATTCCTTCTGCAAGACTATGAGAGATTGTGTCAGACACAATAAGCGGGCGGCGATTGTTTATAAGCCACTGCGGGATGGGCGAGCGCTCTTTCACTTCAACGTCTTCAGTCACGCGCTCGACGCCAGGAGCGCACCATTCGCCTACGAATTCCCTGTCGGTTTCCGTAAAGATTGTAGCCACACATCGGTCAAGCCCCAGGACTTCGCCCACTCGCTCGACCACGACTTCAATTGCGCTCTTGGCGTCGCTCGCCTGCTGCATCAGAAGCATCAGGCGATTGACTACGGCCTCGCGCTCGGCCTGCGCTTGAATGGTCGAAAAGAGTCTGGTGTTGGCTATGGTTTCTGCTGCCTGCGCTGCGAAAATCTCCAGAAGCTGCACATCGCTCTGGCGAAAGCCGCCCGGTCTGTTCGCAACGTAGATGAAGCCTATAAGCTCCTTCTTCAAACGCATCGGCACGCCTAAAACCGAGCGCACGCCGTATCGCTCTATAAAACTTTTGTTGAAGTGGGAATCGTTTGCCGGATCGTTTGAGAAGAACGGCTCGTCCGTGCGATAGATATAGGCGGCTCCGCCCTCGCTATTCAGCTTGAAATGAAACTCTTCAATCAGTTCGGGCAAGATGTTGTAGCTGGGCGATTCGGCTCGCACCAGATTGCTGCGACGGTCGTAAGTAGCCAGCAGACATCTCTCAGCGCCTACAAGCTCTGCAATCGCGCGTGTGAGTCTGCCGTAAATTTCCGATACGTCCGTGAGCGCAGTGAAGGCTCTTGAGATTTTGTAAAGACCTTCAAGCTCTTCGCCGCGCCGTCGGCTCGCTTCGTAAAGCCGCGCGTTGGTTAAGGCGACGGAGACTTGCGCCGCAACGGCTTCCAGAAGCCTAACATCGTCGGCAGTCCACGCGCGCTCGTCCTTGCAATCCTGCAACTCTATCAGCCCTTGATAGACGCCGCCCACGGAAACCGGCGCTGCGAGCGTGGCGCGCACGCCTAGCCGACGGTACAACTCTACAATCTCGTCATCGCCAAGCTCGTTGATGTCGCTCGTTGCTGACGGCGTGGTTGAAGAGAAGACGCGACGCGCGTAGTCGCCATTGCGAAGCGGGATGCTGTGCCCGCGCAGAGGCGCAACGTCGCGGCTTGCAAGATATTCGTAACCGACCAGCGCGTAATCGCTCTCCCCTTCGTAGAGGCTTATGTGGCAGCGATCAACGCCGAGCGCACGGCCCAGCGCGTCAACCGTCTCCTGCAACACCACAGAAGGATCGAGCGTGCGCGA
>DATHJK010000467.1:0-2619 GCA_035316225.1 Pyrinomonadaceae bacterium | reverse complement strand
TCACGAATCTTTTTATCAACCAGCGATTCCCACTTGCCCATATAAAACTCCTTACAAAAATAGCTGCGCTCCCTTACAACCTTAACGAACTCAGCGACGCATCAGTTCCTGATGAACCTCTATTATTAAATTTTGCTTTAGCTTGAAAGCGCGCAGAGCGTGATGTGGCCTTTCGTTATGCTATCATCATTGGCCGATGACCAACGCCTCCTCTATCACGCTCGAAACGCCCGTCATCACGCTTCACAGCTTCCGATTGCCCGGCTTGGGCCAACCTTCCGCCCGAAAACTTGCGCTGGCGCTTGCCACACTCGCCGGTAAATCGGACGCCGGTGATGCGACCATTGAAGACCTGCTCAGCTATCTGCCCATGCGCTATGAAGACCGCTCGAACCTTGCGCGCATAGCCGATTTGCAGAACGGTATGCAGACTTCCCTTGAGCTTTACGTGCGCGTCGCGGGCGGATTCCAGGTCGGGAAGAATCGCTCGTTCAAACAACCAAAGCTTTATATCTTCGAGATTACGGCGAGCGATCCTGAGAGAACGGCCAGACCCGTAGTAGTCTGGTGGTTCGTTTCGGGACGCGCAGCCAATCGAATCATTGCCTACAACCGGCAGCGCTTCACGCGCGGCGCTCGCTTCATCGCATACGGCACATGGGAGTTTGACGCCAGACGCAACACATTCGCGCTCAGATTGAACAAACCCGACGAGCTGGAGATGCTGCCCGGAACATGGACGCCGCCTGAGCACGCATTGCTGCGGCTCGCAGAGGAGAATGGTCAAGAGGAGGAAATTGGAAAAGAGGAGACGGGAGAAGCCGGGGCGGGTACTAAAGGCGATGAGGATGTAGAGGGCGAGGACTTTGAGACGGAAGAGAACGAAGCTGATCCTAAGCTTGCCGCTATACACGTGGGGCGGCGCGTTCCCGTCTATCGAAAGCTCGGAGAGTTTCGCACGAAGCGCCTGCGCGAGATAATGCACGAGGTCTTGAGCCGTATTGATGACGAAGCGATTACTGAAACGCTGCCCTCGGATTTGCGCGCTCGTCAACATCTCATCAGCCGCGCGGAAGCTATCAGAAACATTCACTTCCCTTCGGACGACGTGCCGCTCGCGGATTACGAACGAGCGCGCAGCCCTGCTCACCTTCGACTCATCTTTGAAGAGTTCTTCTGGGTCGCGCTTGCGATGGCGCTGCGCAAAAGCGAGAGGGTTAAAGAACCTAAAGGCGCTGTCATCGAAATCACAGAAAAGGTGCTGGAGCGCATCGCCTCGATTCTTCCTTTCCAGTTGACGAGCGCGCAGGAGCGCGCCATCAAACGAATTTTTGATGACATGCAATCTGATTCGCCCATGAATCGCTTGCTGCAAGGAGATGTCGGAAGCGGCAAGACAATAGTTGCGCTTTCCGCAATGCTCGCGGCGATTGAGAACGGCTACCAGGCCGCGCTCATGGTTCCCACGGAAATTCTTGCTGAGCAACACGCTCGCAACGTCAAACGGCTTCTTGCTAAAACTCCGTACCGCGTAGAGCTTTTGACGGGCAGCCTGCGCGCAACCGAGAAAAGGCGATTGCACAAAGACGTGGCTTCCGGTGACGTTCACGCGATTATAGGCACGCACGCCCTGATTCAAGAGACAGTCGCGTTTCATAAACTCGGCCTCGTCGTCATTGACGAGCAGCACCGCTTCGGCGTGTTGCAGCGCGCAGAGCTTCGCTCACGCGGCTTCAACCCGGACGTGCTGGTGATGACGGCCACGCCGATTCCGCGCTCTCTGGCTATGACAGTTTACGGCGACCTTGACGTTTCCGTGATTGATGAATTGCCGCCGGGCAGGACGCCGATTAAAACTGTAGTCGTAGGCGAAGACAGGCGCGCAGGAGTTTACAAGGGTGTGGAGCGCGAGGTGCGCGCTGGCCGTCAAGGATACGTGGTCTATCCGCTTGTGGAAGAGTCTGAGAAGATGGATTTGAAGGACGCAACGCGCATGTACGAACACCTGCGCGACCGTGTTTTCCCCAACTTCACAGTCGGATTGATTCACGGCAAGTTGAAGTCTTCCGAAAAGGATGAGGTTATGCGTCGCTTCGTCGCGGGCGAGATTCAGATTCTGGTTGCTACGACTGTGGTTGAAGTAGGCGTTGACGTTCCGAACGCATCTGTGATGTTGATTGAGCACGCGGAGCGCTTCGGCCTGTCGCAATTGCACCAGTTGCGCGGGCGCGTGGGGCGCGGCGCGGAGCAAAGTTTCTGCGTGCTGCTCGCTTCGGACAAACAGACGAACATAGCGCGCGAGCGTCTGGGCATAATGGAAGAGACCTCGGACGGCTTTCGCATCGCGGAGAAGGATTTGGAGATTCGCGGCCCCGGCGAAGTTCTTGGCACGCGGCAATCCGGCCTGCCTACTTTCCGCGTAGGCAATCTGGTGCGTGACGTTCGTATACTGGAAGAGGCCAAAAGCGAAGCCGAACATTATCTGACGGCGCGCGTGCGCACGCGCGAAACGTCGAAATTGATTGAGCGCGTGCGAGCAGATGTGCGATTTGGGCTGGCGGCTGTCGGTTAATGAGCGAGCGTTTCAAAACTTAAGCTGAGGTGATTGATGATCTTGAA
>DATHJK010000466.1:0-7117 GCA_035316225.1 Pyrinomonadaceae bacterium | reverse complement strand
GTCGCGCGCTCAACACTTACTTCATGGAGCATGTCTTTCCAGTGCTAACGCCGCTGGCCGTTGATCCCAGCCACCCTTTTCCCTATATCTCTAACCGCAGCCTCAATCTCGGCCTGATAGTCGAAGCCTTGCCTGAACACGGAATCACAGGGTCTCTGACGGGAAGGATCGAACCCAGATTCGTGCGCATAAAGGTTCCGCCGGTTGTGCCGCGTCTGATTCCTGTCAGCGGCTCGGACTCAAAATTCGTTCTTCTCGAAGAACTGATTGCGTCCAACGCGGGCGCTCTCTTCCCCAGAATGCGCGCCAGACGCAGCCACCCGTTCCGTATCACGCGCGACGACGATATAGAGATAAGAGAAGACGAGGCTGACGATCTGCTGCGCGTCATAGAGCAGCAGTTGCGCCGCCGTCGCTTCGGCACGCCCGTGCGACTGGAAGTTTCCGCGACGATGCCCGATGAGATGATTAGTTACCTGACGGAATCTTTGGGGCTGACGCCCGACGATGTTTACGTCATTAACGGGCCGCTCAACGTGCCGGACCTGATGGCGCTTTACGAGTTGCGCCGACCGGAGTTGAAAGACAGGCCGTTCAGACCGGCAACTCCAAAACTGCTTGACCAGAGCAAGACGATTTTCGATCTCATCAAACGGCGAGACGTGCTGTTGCACCATCCTTACACTTCATCCACTACCGTCACGGATTTTATAAATGAGGCGGCCAGAGACCCCAGGGTGCTGGCGATAAAAATCTGTCTCTATCGCACAGGCGCGCAGTCGCCCATACCGCCCGCACTGATCGAGGCGAGCGAGCGCGGCAAGCAGGTCACGGTGCTGATTGAACTCAAAGCGCGCTTTGATGAAGAGAACAATATAGAGTGGGCCAAGCGGCTGGAAGAGGCTGGCGTGCATGTCGTCTACGGCATTATGGGACTGAAGACGCACTGCAAGCTGACGCTGGTGGTCAGGCGCGAAGGTGACGTGCTCCGTCGCTACATGCACATCGCCACAGGCAACTACAATCCTACGACTTCCTGCACCTACACGGACTTAGGATTATTCACTACGGACGAGCAGATAGGCGAGGACGCCACGGACTTGTTCAACTTCCTGACGGGCTACTCGCGGCAGAACGAATATCGTCAACTGATAGTCGCGCCCGTAAACTTGCGCGAGCGTATGCTCGGACTCATCGAGCGCGAGACTGAGCACGCGCGCGCAGGCCGCCCGGCGCGCATCATCATCAAAATAAATCGTCTGGCCGACATGCAGATTATTCGCGCTCTCTACGAAGCGTCGCAGGCTGGCGTTCCCATTGATCTGATCGTGCGCAGCATCTGTATGTTGCGTCCGGGCGTGCCTGGTCTTTCGGAAACGATCAACGTCAGAAGCATCGTCGGTCGCTTCCTTGAGCATAGCCGCTTCTTTTACTTCGCCAACGGGGGCCACGAAGAAATATTCATCGGCAGCGCAGATTGGATGTGGCGCAACCTCAACCGCCGCGTCGAAGTCGTCACCCCCATACGTGATCCACAGCTTGTGAGATACCTGAAAGATGTTGTGCTGGCCGCCTATTTGCGCGACAACGTGAAGGCGCGCGTGATGCTTGCTGACGGCACGTACAAGCGAATCCTGCCCGCTCCGGGCGAGGAGAGATTCGACAGCCAATTGTCTTTCGTCGAGCGTCAAGGTGAGTAAATGCGAGAGAGCAGTTTTCAGTTTTCAGTTAAAAGTCTTTCGCTTCTTTCTTAAAACTGAAAACTGAAAACTGTTCTTCGGAGGTGCTGATTATGCTATGCAGGAAGCGGGTTCATGAGTTGGTCGCTTTATCAATCGTGCTTGTCTTGTCTCTATCAACTTTCGCAGGGACGCTACAACAACCCGGGCAGCTAATCCCGCCGCCATCGCAGACTCCAAGCCCGCAGCCTCAGAACACGCCTGCTCAACCTACGCCCACGCCAGCCGAGCCGCAAGCCAATCCTTCGCAAGAAACCGCACCGGCGCAGACTGCACCGGCGCAACCCGCATCAGCTTTGTGGCATGAACCCGGCGACATCAGCTCGTTAGACCTTTATCTTGGGCCGGGCGGCGAAGCGATGAAGCCAGACCTGAGCAGCGTGACGTTCATAGAGGAGGAGACGGGCGGATATTCGACCAAGTATCGCGTGCGCGACGGCGCGGGTAACAAATGGATCGTGAAAATTGGCAACGAAGCTCAGCCCGAAACCGTTGCGACCCGTCTCATATCGGCGGTCGGCTACTACACGGACATCACTTATCTGGTTCCCAGCGTCGAGATCAAGGGCAAAGGAACTTTTCAGAACGTAAGATTCGAGGCCAGACCGGAAAGCGTCAAACGGCTCGGCGAGTGGAAGTGGGAGAGCAATCCATTTCTGGACACCAGAGAGCTACAAGGACTAAAAGTGATGATGGCGCTGGTGAACAACTGGGATTTGAAGAACGCGAATAACAGAATACTGAGCGTGCATAACGAAGAGGCTGGCCGGGATGAACTGCACTACATCGTCAGCGATCTGGGCGCGACTTTCGGTAAAACCGGAGGCGCTTTCAATCGCAATCGCAACAGGCCGCAAGACTACACCAGGACCAAATTCATTGTCGGGGTTAGAAACAACATCTTGCAGTTCGACTATCACGGCAAAAACAGCGAGATACTCCGCAACATCACGGTCGAGCAGGCCAGGTGGATAGGCGACCTGCTGTCGCAGCTCAGCGACCAGCAGATTAGCGACGCGATTCGCGCAGCAAACTACGGCCCGGAAGAAGCGCAGCTACTGCTGGCGACTATCAAAGCGCGTATTGAGGAATTGAAGAATCTTCAGGGATAAAGTCCTCGTTATTTCATCGCTCTTTCCATAGGGCGGGAGTAAGAACTTCACCGCCGAAGGACGCGGAGTTCCACCAGAGAGGGCGCAGAGAATTTTTTAATTTGAGATCTGAAATTTCAAATGTTCTCTGCTCCCTCTGCGCCTGCGGCGGTGGAATCTTTATTCACCCAACTGAAAAGAGCTATGGTTCACACTAGCCCTCGCTCTGAAAGGAATGGACGATGTTTCCACAAAGCAGAGTTCGCGCCCTGGTCGCTTTGACGCTTGTTCTGGCCTTGAGCCTTTCGTCTTTAACTCTCACCGCTCCGGGTAAATCGAAGAAGAAGCAGAATCCGAAGGGCACGCCCGTCTTGTGGCGCGAGCCTTCAAACATCGCTTCGCGCAACCTTTATCTGGGGCCGGGCGGAGCAACGATGAGGCCCGACCTGAGAAGAATCACCTTCATAGAAGAGGAGCGCGGCGGCTACTCGCAGAAGTTTCGCGTGCGCGACGCATCCGGGCGCGAGTGGGTAGCGAAAATCGGGAAGGAGGCACAGTCGGAAACGGCTGCCGTCCGTCTGCTGTGGGCCATAGGCTACGCGACCGAAATCAACTACCTTGTGCCGCGCGTGACCATTTCGGGCAGAGGGACTTTCGATAACGTCAGATTCGAGGCCAGACCCAAAAGCATCAAGCGCCTTGACGAATGGAAGTGGGAGGATAACCCTTTTGTCGGCACGCGCGCGTTTCAGGGCTTAAAAGTGATGATGGCGCTTCTGAACAACTGGGACATCAAGAACAGCAATAACAAGATTCTTTTTGTGCATGGCGGTCGCCGTGGGAATGAGCTTCAATACATCATCAGCGACCTCGGCGCGACTTTCGGAAAGTCCGGTAGCCTGCCCATCTTCTGGCGTATCACGCGCAGCCGCAACAACCCGGAAGACTACGCGAACGCAAGTTTTCTGGATGAAGTGAGAGGCAATCACGTCCATTTCCATTACAACGGAAAGAGGAACGATCTTTTCGACGACATCACTGTGTCGGACGCCAGATGGATAGGCCGCTTGCTCGCGCAACTGAGCAATCAGCAGATAAGAGATGCGTTCCGTGCTGCCAACTATAGCGATGATGAGATTCGGTTGCTGACAGAAGCCGTACGCGAAAGGATCAACGAGCTGGTCAACGTATCAAGAGAAGCGCGCCGATGAAGAAAGGGATGATTCAGATAACCCGTCTGCTGCGCCCTCACTGGAAAGCGCTCAGCATAGCATTCATCGCGGTCATAGGTGAGAGCGGCACAGATTTATTAGAGCCTTGGCCGTTGAAGATCATCTTCGATTATGTCTTAGGCTCGAAGCCGATGCCGGAATGGATGGCCTCATTCATCCATTCCACGCTGGGCGCGGACAAGCTGGCCGTGCTCAGTTTCGCAGCGTTTGCAGTCATAGCCATCGCCATCGTCGGCGCAATCAGCAGTTATACAGAAGATTATCTCACCACGAGCGTCGGCCAGTGGGTCATGCACGACCTCAGACGAACGCTCTATCATCACATCCAACTCCTGTCGCTGGCCTACCACGATAAGAAAAGAACGGGCGATTTGATTAGCCGCGTGACGAGCGACATTGATGCGATACAGAATCTCATCTCGTCCGTATTGCTCGGCATGCTCGTCCAAATCCTAACGCTCGTCGGCATGATTGCTGTGATGTTTTATCTCAACTGGAAGTTCACGCTGATAGCTTTGTCAGTTGCGCCCGCGCTCTTTCTCGTCGTCTACAGTTTTACGCGGCGGATCAAGCAAGCTTCGCGCGCTGTCAGAAAAAAAGAGGGCGAGGTCATCTCTGTGCTGCAAGAAGTCCTCTCGTCAATCCGCGTTGTCAAGGCGTTCACCAGAGAAGACTACGAGCAGCGCCGGTTCGAGCAGGAGAGCATGGAGAGCGTAGGGATAGCCCTGCGAGCGCGCAACTTGAAAGCGATGCTTCCGCCAATAGTCGAAATCGTCGTAGCCCTCGGCACATGTTTTGTAATCTGGTACGGCACGCGCCTTGTCATCAGCGGTCAACTCAGCGCGGGTGCGCTCCTTGTTTTCTTTCTCTACCTCGGCAAGATGTACAAGCCCATGCGCCAGCTTTCAAAGATGACCGACACGGTGTCGAAGGCCATCGTCGGATTCGAGCGCATACGTGAAGTGTTCGAAACCGAGCAGCTTGTGCGCAATCTGCCGGGAGCGCGCACCGCTCCGCGCTTCAAAGGGGAGATAGAATTCGAGCACGTCTCATTCGGCTACGAGAAAGATCGTCCGGTTCTCAAAGACCTCAATCTTAAGATCGAACCCGGCCAGTTGGCTGCCCTCGTTGGCCCAACCGGCGCGGGCAAGACGACCGTCATCAGTCTCATCCCGCGCTTTTATGATCCATCTTCAGGCCGCGTGAAGATTGACGGCGGGGACGTGCGCAGTTTCGAGATTAAATCCTTGCGCCAGCAGATAAGTTTCGTTCTACAAGAGTCGCTGCTCTTTCGCGCGCCCGTCTGGGAGAACATAGCCTACGGCAAGCCTGAAGCCACGCACGATGAGATCGTTCGCGCCGCCGAGATGGCAAACGCGCACGAATTTATCGAAAAGATGCCGGAAGGATATGACACTATGATAGGCGAGCGCGGCGTCACGCTCTCTGGCGGGCAGCGCCAGCGCATAGCCATCGCGCGCGCCATCATACGCAACGCTCCCGTTCTAATTCTCGACGAGCCTTCTTCCGGCCTTGATGCCGCGTCGGAAGAACTCGTCTTCGACGCCCTCACACGATTGATGGAAGGTAAGACTTCAATCGTCATCGCGCACCGATTGGCGACGATCAGACGAGCGGACGTTATCTTCGTCATCAACGAGGGTATGGTCGTTGAAAGCGGAACTCATCAGCAACTGCTCGCGCGCGGCGGCCTCTACGCAGAGCTTTATGAGATTCAGTTTCGCAAAGAAGAGATGGATGATTTAGAAGCCACATCGCTTACGACAGGTGGAAACAACTGAGATGGATAACGTCAACTGGATAAAGGAAGACTCACCACCGAAGGCACAGAGTTCACAAAGATTACACAGAGACATTCAACTCTCTGTGCTTCCTCCGTGTACTCTGTGTCTTCGGTGGTGAACTCCCCCACTCCATATACTCAACTGAGCTTCGCTCTAAGAGCTTTTTCAATCAGCTTCTAAGACAAATAAAAAGACCGCTCTCACATATAGAGCGGTCTTTTCATTTACAGTAGAAAAATCGGCGTTATCAGTTAGCGTGAGAGACGGTTGCCGTCCCGGATGAAGGAGGGTTCTGCGCCTGTATGTGCTGCCAGTATTCTTCCACGAACTTCTTCATGGCTCCGTGTCCGAAGCGCGTGTAAAAATCGTAAGTCTTCATCTCGCTGTAGACCTGATCGAAGTTCCAGTGATAAAAGTTGAAGCGATAGACTGCGCCAATCACGCCCGTGCGATGACGCCCGCCCGCGCAGTGGACATAAAATTTACCTGTAGCGGGATCGTTGGCGAGCCTCAGGAACGCATCAATCTGCTCCGCTTTCGGATATTCCGAGTCGCTCATAGGAATATTCACGTAGCGCATTCCCAGAGCTTCCACGTCCCGTCTCTCGTAAGAGACAGGATCGTCCCGAAGATCAATCACGGTCTGGATGCCTAGCGCCCGTAGGTCTCTGTAGTCTCCCTCGTGGGGCTGCGCGCCGCGATAAAAGCGCTCGTCCATCTGCCCGAAATTCTTGATGTGAATGTTCGCCGGGCTATTCTGCGCCGGCGTTTGAGCAACTGAAAGTGAGGCGAGCGCAAAAATGGTCGCCAAAATTGAGATGAAGGAACGTAAGGGATTTTGAGTCAGGCGCATTGCAGAGTCTCCTTGATAAAACATTATAGCTTCTGCCGGGATAATTTAAGAAATTGTCGGGGGGTTATTGCTTTCGCTAAAGACCAGATTCAGGCGATGCTCGTCGGCTTTTCCACCACAAAAGTCATACGATTTAGCGATCTCTTATGAGCGCTGTGAGGCATCATGATAGCCTGATTTTCAATTTCGACCGGCAAGGTTTTGCGAACCGTTTGCCGGTCAAATATAAGATTCACCAACTGCCATTAAGGTTGTATTTGTACTGGACCCGTAAAACTGGACAGAATTTAGCTCCTACTAAGTGAGAAGGCAACGGCTTGCGCTTGATTTTGCCTCCACTGCTCTTCGAATTCCACTGGTGTCAGATAGCCCAATGAAGAATGGATTCGCTTCTTCA
>DATHJK010000465.1:0-6163 GCA_035316225.1 Pyrinomonadaceae bacterium | reverse complement strand
TTCGCAGCGCTCGCCTGCTTCTATCTTTTCCGACTGGTATGCCGCACACATGACGTTACGAAGGCCGCGATAGTCGTACTCTTCTTCGGCCTTTCACCGCTTGTCTTCCGTCTCTCGCACTTCGTCATGCTGGAAGTGCCGACGCTCGCACTCGGTCTTGCAGCAACCTATTATTTCGTCGTCTTCATAGAGGAGAGCCGCCGCCGCGATCTAATCTTCGCCGCGCTCTTCTCTGCTCTGGCCGCGCTGACAAGGTTCGACGCCGTATATCTTCCGCCGCTCTTTCTTATTCTAATAGCCGTCGGCAAGCGCTGGAAAATTCTGGCGCGCAAAGATGTATGGGTAGTCGCGGCGCTCGCGCTGCTTCTGGTTGCGCCGTTCTACGTTATCTCTGCATCGGGCATAGGCTGGCTGCATTTTAAGTTTGTCACCGAAACGCTTTCACCTTCCGTCCCCGGCTTTCTCTCAATAAGACGTTTCCTCTTCTACCCCAGGCTTCTGCCCTCGCAACTCGGCTGGCTCACGCTTACGCCTGCGCTCGTCGGGATGATTTACGGATTCAGCATCGAGCAGAGAGAGAGGGCGTGGGTTTATCTTGCGATTGTGGCCGCAACTTATCTGACGTTTACACCTATAGGCGAGTTGGAGCCGCGACACACTATCTACTGGATTCCTGCGTTTGCGCTCTTCGCGGCTGAAGGTATCGCGCTTATAACTAAGTGGCTTCGCGCGCCACAGATTTACCTGCCGCTTTCTGCTTGCGTGCTGGCGGGAGCGATGTGGCACGCGCTCTTGAAGCCTCTGCCTGTGCTTCGCGGCTACGAGCAGGCCGCGCGTTACGTTGCCGCGAACACAAACAGTTCTCCATTCTGTCTGTTCATGGGAAGGCTGGACGGCAATTTCATCTACCAACTGCGCAGACAAGACCCGCAGCGCAAGCTCTGGACGCTGCGCGCGGACAAAGTTCTCTTCAGCGTGCTGATAGTGCCGGGCGTTCAGTACAAACAACTCGCCACCGGCGATGAAGAGATTCTTGCTACTATCTACAAGTACGACCCTGAGTTCATAGTGATGGAAGAAGCTGTGCAAGCGGAGACCGCAAGCGCAGACAGGGATGAGCAGTTGCGAAATGCGTTTGAGCGTCAGGTCAAAGCAGCTATCAGTAATCACCCGGAAAGATTCAGTCTTGAACAGAGCATCATGGTCAGTAGCGACGAGCAGGCGTATCAGGGAATGGTACTCAAAATTTTCAGAAACAAGTACAGGAACGAAAACCCTGAGCGCCGACTCGATCTAGATATTTTAATGTTGCGCCGCTCTTTTCAGACGACCGTTCCGTAAAAGAATAGTTGAGATAAATTGAGTGACAGGCTACTTTGAAAACATGAGGTCGGTATGCACTGGCTCTTATTCTTTAACTATGACACTACTGTAAATTGAGGGAACTCGTTTTGCGCTTACTTTCTGGAAAATAAAATATGCTCGCCAACGAAAACGGAAAAATTTCATCGGGCGCGAAAAATCGGAAGCCCATCGCAAGCCTATCGCTAGACCTCGATAACCAGTGGTCATACATGAAGACGCACGGCGATGCCGGATGGGAATCTTTTCCTTCCTACCTGGATGTGGTCGTGCCGCGCGTTCTCGATTTTCTTAAAGCGCGGAATCTGACCATCACATTCTTCATAGTTGGACAGGACGCGGCTTTAGAAAAAAACAGCGAGGCGCTTGAAAGAATCGCAGCCGCCGGACACGAGATAGGCAATCATTCATTTCATCATGAACCGTGGCTGCACCTGCGTTCAGAAACAGAAATCGAGAAGGAGTTGGGCGACGCAGAAGAGCATATAGAGCGTGTGACGACGAAGCGTCCCATAGGATTTCGCGGCCCCGGCTACAGTTTCTCCGAAGACATCCTGCGCGTGCTGGTCAGGCGAGGTTACAAGTACGATGCTTCGACCTTTCCCACCTATCTTGGCCCATTGGCGCGCGCCTACTATTTCATGACCACCAAATTGAGCGAAGAAGAGAAGCTCAAGCGCAAAGAGCTTTTCGGCAAGCTGAGCGACGGGCGTCGCCCGCTCAAGCCTTATCGCTGTCAGGTGGATAATGGGACTCTGATCGAGATTCCTGTGACGACGATGCCCGTCTTCAAGCTCCCCGTTCACGTCAGCTACATTCTGTACTTGAGCGCGTTTGCGCCCCGCGTCGCCCTGAGCTACTTCAGAAACTCCATGCGCTTCTGTCGTATGACGGGCACGCAGGTTTCACTGCTGCTTCACCCGCTGGATTTCCTCGGCGCTGATGATGGCCTCGAAGCCCTCTCCTTCTTCCCCGCCATGAAACTGCCGAGCGAGAAAAAGCTTCGCACAGTAAGCGAAGCATTAAGCATACTGTCTGGCAACTTCTCCGTCATCACACTTCAAGAACACGCCGCGCGTCTATCCGCAGAAAAAGTTAAAGGCACTTAAGAATATAACGTCCGTCGCCTTCGGCCACTCCTCGGTTTTCGCACACGTAAGCAAGAAACAGGAAAAGTTCTTCAGAGAGGAAGGCGCAGGCGCGCCTGGCAGCCCGTGCCCGTCAAACGATTCTCAAGAGAGAGAGAGCCGCCGTGCGCTTCGGCTATCTGGCGGCTTAAGACCAGCCCTATCCCTGTGCCCGCTGGCTTGGTCGTAAAGAATGGCACGAACAGATTGGCCGTGTTCGATAGCCCCGGCCCTTCGTCTTCAACCATCACATCCAGATGCGCGCCGTTTCTAGTCCAGTAAACCCGGACGCTGCCGCCCGTCTCAAGAGAAGCGTCAACGGCATTTCTGAATAGATTGATGAGGAGTTGATCGAGTTGCGCGCTGTCTGCCTGAATCGTTACATCGGGGCCGGTGAGAACTTCGACCTTCAGCCTTGTCTCCAGATCGGCGACGCGATTGACCCAATCCTGTACGTTGAGAGATTCGTAAGCGGGTTGCGGCAACTTCGCAAGTCGCGAGTAGGCTTCCATGAAGCGCGTTAAGGATTCTGCGCGCGACGCTATGATGGAAAGCCCGCGCCGCATGTCTTCATCCCAATCCGCAGGGCGGGGTTCGCGCCCTATCAGAGTCTCAAGACTTCCAGCGATTGATTTAATCGGCGCGAGCGAGTTGTTCAATTCGTGACCCAGCACGCGCACCAGACGACGCCACGCCTGGCGCTCTTCTTCACGCAACGCGCGGCTCAAATTTGAGAGCACAAGCAGTTGATGCGGCAAGCCCCGTTCGCGGAAAGTTGTGCGGCTCACGCCCCAGCGCGCTGTTCCTTCGTCGGTGGTTATCTGAAGCGTGCGCGTCTGCTCGCCTCGCAAAGTTTCAGATAGCCCCAATTCCGACGCGCTCTTTCCCAGAAGCCGCTCGGCTGGCTCGGCCAAAAGGCGCTCGCCCGCACGGTTGATTAATCTGAGGCGCTCATCCGTGTCGAAAGCGAAGATAGCCACATCAATCTTCGCCATCACTGTACGCAGAAGAGCCGTAGCCTCCAATGCGCCCAAACGCTGCTCGCGCAAAGTCTCGCCCAGCGCGTTCACTTCCACCATCACGTCGCCCAGAGCGTCCTCGTGATGAGCGCCGCGCGCTCTGATGGAATAGTCGCCCTCGCGCAGCGCCGACAGCAGGTTCGAGAGAGTTTGCAACGGACGAACAACGCGCTCGCGCAGCGCGAATGCGTAGCCTAGCCAGATGACGCCGATGAAGAGAATCAGGGTGAGACGAACTTTCGTAGAGTAGTCGTTAAAAAGCAGTAGAGCGAGCGCGATCCCGACGCCGGGCACTCCGGCGAGCAGCGCCATGAAAGCCACGCGCTGTTCGTGATTCAACTTCCGATTTTTAATCTTGGATTTGGGGCCAGCTTTGGCAGAACTCTTCAACTTAGAATCACCTGACCCAATCTTAAACCCAAAAATCGAAAACCGGAATTATGATTAAGAGATAAATGTCAAACAGGAAGGGACGATTATATTCCTTGCGAGCTTACGTCTCCTCTTTGCGCCTTTGCGAGAACCCTCAAGCATCACTAGCTTGAGTCTTAAGATAATTGCTATCTCACGCAAAGGCGCAAAGATAAAACTCAAGCTCGCAAAGGATGATTTGTAATAAGCTCTAAATACCGTAGCGCTGCAATCGGCGGTAGAGCGCGCTGCGGCTTAAGCCCAGAGCCTGCGCGGTCTGCCCTACGTTGCCTTCGTATCGTTCCAGCGCTTTTTGTATGAGGAAGGATTCGACCTCTTCCAGACTCATATCTTCGACTCTGCGCGAGGCGTCGCGCGCAGAGCGCAGAAGCCCCGTGTCGCGCGCAGTGATAACATCGCCCTGCGCCATCAGCACCGCTCGCTCAATGGTGTGCTCAAGCTCGCGCACGTTGCCCGGCCATGAATATTCCAGTAGAGATTTGTGCGCGGCATCGTCGAAATCTTCAAGACGCTTGCGGTATCTGGCGGCGTGCTGCTTCAAAAAATGCTGGGCCAGCAGAGGAATGTCTTCGGCGCGCTCGCGCAAAGGAGGAAGATGAATCTCAACTGTGTTCAGCCTGAACAGCAAATCTTCCCTGAAGCGCCCTGCCTTGACCTCATCGCGTATATCAGCGTTCGTGGCCGAGACGACGCGCACATCAACGCTCTTTGTTTTTGAAGAGCCTACGCGCTCGAACTCGCCCGTCTCCAGCACGCGCAAAAGCTTCGCCTGCTTGTTCATGGGCACGTTCGCTATCTCGTCAAGAAAGAGCGTGCCGCCGTCCGCCAGCTCGAATCGTCCAACGCGGTCTGCACGCGCGTCCGTGAACGCGCCCTTGACGTGACCGAACAACTCGCTCTCGAAAACCCCTTCCGAGAGGCTTCCGGCATCAACCGTGACCAGCGATTTCGATGCTCGCGCAGAGATAGCATGAAGAGTTTTCGCAACGACCTCTTTGCCCGTGCCGTGCTCGCCCGTCACAAGCACGTTTGCGTCCGATGGGCCAACGTGATCTATGAGTTCGAGCACGGGCTGCATGACACGCGACTCGGCTATGAGCATAGGGCGCGACTCGCCGTTTGCGCGCAGCAACTGGTTCTCAGCTTCAAGCATCTGCCCTTTGCGAATCGCCTGACCCAGTTCAACCTGCGTGCGCAAGATTGTCATCAATCGAGCGTTGTCCCACGGCTTCTGAATAAAATCACGCGCGCCGCGACGCATGGCTTCAACTGCGAGTTCGACGCTTCCCCACGCGGTCATCACAACTACAGGCAGAGTGTTGTCCGCGGCTCGTATGCGCGAGAGCAGGTCAAGCCCCTCCTGGCCCGAAGTGGTGTCGCGCGCGTAGTTCAAGTCCATCAACACCAGATCGAAGTCGTTCGATTCGATTACGGGCAGAACTTCCCCAGGAGAGCAGGCAGTCTCTATACGATAGTTTTCGTTTTTCAGCAGCAGGCGCAGCGCCTCCAGAACGTCCGCTTGATCGTCCGCGATTAAAACCCTGTGCCTGTTTGAAGCCGTCTTCATGCGATTATCTTATAACTCCATTAAGGCGCTTGTTAGCCATGCGCGAGAAGCTCGCGCGCTCTCGCGCGCCGACCGAAGTGTCGAAGAAAGTTTTATTGTAATCCGTCGCGGAGCGAAATGCTCACTCGTAACGGAGCGCGACCATTGGGTCTATTTTTGTCGCGCGTCGCGCGGGGATGTAGCTTGCGATTAAAGCGACAATGCTGAGCAGCAGGGCAACGCCTATGAAGGTCGCCGTATCGGTCGCGCTGATGCCGTAAAGCAGACTTGCCAGCAGGCGCGTGACCGCAATTGAAGCCAGCAAACCTATGAAGACTCCGGCGAGAGCCAGCCGCATTCCCTGACCGATGATAAGCCTGAGAACGTCAACGCGCTGTGCGCCCAGAGCCATGCGAATGCCAATCTCGCGCGTGCGTTGAGCGACCGAGAAGCTGACGACGCCGAAGATTCCTACAGCCGCGAGCAGGAGTCCGACCAGACCGAAAATTCCCGCGACTGTGGCTGCCGCCTTGAGCGGAATCAGCGAGACGCCTGTGGCCTGCTCCATAGGCATCACGTCCAAAAGCGGGACGCTGCGATCCATAGAGGCAACCTCCCGGCGTATGCTCGCCAGCACATTCGCCGCACTGCCCGGCGCTGTGCGAACGTGAAGCGTC
>DATHJK010000464.1:0-8052 GCA_035316225.1 Pyrinomonadaceae bacterium | reverse complement strand
CATACGGCTTCACCCCTTCTTCGGTCACGGCATGGACGCAGTGAAGCAGCACTGGACTGAGTGGGGATTTCCCGGCACGCTGATGATTCACCTGCACTCGACGCCGCTCCAACTAGCCTTCGACCGCGGATTGCCCGCGCTCGCTCTATGGCTCTGGATAATCTGGATGTTCTGGTCAGTAGCGACGAAGGCAGAAAGAGAGGCGCGAAACTCTGTAGATGCGAACCGCGCTGGCCTTCTGCTCGGAGCGACAGGCGCGCTCGCAGGATTCTTCGCAAGCTCGCTCGTCAACTACAACTTCGGCGCAGGCATAGTCGCGCTCGTTTTCTGGTGGCTGGCAGGCACAGTCGTAGTTCTCTCAAATTCTGATAGAACTATTGTAACGAAATAAGAAAGGTACTTCATCACCTGAAGACACAGAGGGCGCGCAGAGGATTTCAAATCTGAAATCTCAAATCTGAAATAACTTTATCTTCTCCGGCTCTTCCTCAGTGTTTTCTGTATCTTCAGGTGGTGAACTTTATTTCTCAACTCACTCAACATTGAATAGATTTTATAGCGATTTGCAATTGCATGTGACCCCTTACGCAAGCGGTACTGACCTAAGCCACACCCAATTGCAAACGGCTATAGAACTGCTGCCCTCGTCACTGGCTCGGAAGTCTTCGCGCGTTGACATTCACACGTCTTGTCTTTAATAGCAACCCGGTGACATTTCCCTGTCCATCTTGATTGAACGTGACGCTCGAAGCGGTCTCAGCTATCTGAAACTCTGTGGCGGATTGAGCGATGAGCTTCGTCTTCGGTTTGATGGGAGAAGTGATAAAGAGTTCACCGTTTTCCAGAGTAATCTCGATAATCAGATTCGGCATCACGCTCGCGTCGCCTTCATATTTACCGACATAGCTCTGCAAGATGGCCGGGTCAACCCGAGCGCCAGTTGGCTGCACCATACGCTCGCCCAGGTAAATCTTAGCGATCTGGCGCGCCAGCGGAGTAGCGTTTATCGTTGAATTGTTCGAGAGAAGTATGACGATTGTGCGTTCCGTAGGATAAAGTCTGATGGTCGCGCGATAACCCAGATAGCCGCCCGCGTGCTCGACCACATTCAGCCCTTCATCGCTGTTCACATACCAGCCATAACCGTACTGCGAGATAGTCCCGTTGTTAAGTCGTGTAGGCATGAAAGCCTGTTTGAGCGTGTCGGCCTTGACGAGCTTTCCACCCATTAGCGCCTCGGCCCACTTCGCCATGTCTTCCGCAGTTGACCAGACGCCTTTAGCGCCGTAGATGTAGATGTCCGAAAGATTCTCTGCGGGCTGAAACGGGCCGCCCTCAGAGATATAACTCGTGGCAAGGTTCAAGACTTTCGGCTTCGTCTCGTCGAAGATGAGCGTATGGGTCATGCCGAGCGGCTTGAAGACATTCTCCTGCATAAATTTTGAGAAGCGCTCACCCGTGACTTTTTCTACGATGAGCGCGAGCAGCGTGTATCCGGTGTTGTTGTACTCGAATGCTTCGCCGGGGGCGGCATTGGGCTTTTGCTCCTGCATCAACATCTTCAGCACTTCTCTGGAAGTCGGCGTGTAATTCTTCCTGAACCAGCGCGGGTTGATGACATCAACGAGGCCGGAAGTGTGATTGAGCAGATGCCGTATCGTGACCTTCTGCGCGTAAGGAGGAAGCCCCTGAAGATATTTTGTGACCGGATCATCGAGCGAGAGACGACCGCGTTCAGAGAGCATCAGAATAGCTATGGCCGTGAAAGGCTTCGACACCGAGCCGATCTCGAACACGGTCTGCGCTGTAACCGGAGTTCTGGTCTCAACGTTTGCCAGCCCGTATCCGCTGCTCTTAACTATCTGCCCGTTTTGAACCACCATGACCTCAACGCCCGGCGCTCCCTCTTGCACCAGTGGCGCGAGCATTTGATCCACTCTCGCAGACCTCTCGGCAAGCTCAGGGTTCGCAGTTGCTGTCGCTCTGGTTTGAGCTACTAAACTTTGTTGGCTTGCGAAGAGGACAGAAATAGCCAGCGCCGTGACCTGTAAGGTCAAAGCCAGAAACCTTCTCATCTTTTCACCTCGATTTATTTATGAGCGGATAAACTCTGCCCGCTCACACGTGAGTTGTCGCTTAGATTGAAAGTAAAGGGGGAGAATTCGATTCGTTACGCAACGGCCTCTGTTCGGTTCTTCTTCTGTGCCCACATCCAGTGGACGGCGAACCAGACGCACAGGCTCAAGATGATTGCGATGACAGCGCCACTACCGGGTCGCGCATCAGCCGGAACGATTGAAGAGATAACGGCCAGACCTATGCCCAGCAGCAGCGCGCTCGCCACGCCCGATGCTATAACGGCACGCGCGGCTGGCATCAATCTGGTTGACCAGAGCACCAGAACTATAAGATTGAACAGAATGCCTACGGCCACAAGCGCGTCAATGAATGCGCCCAGAAAGAAGGGCAACTGCGTACTCATCTTCTCAAGAAACATGCCTGTGACGATGAAGGCCACAGCGTAAATGATTACGGCCAGACCAATGGTTTTCAAAGCTCGCATGATTGAGACTCCCTTTCTGATGTTTTCCAAATGCTCTTTCGGAGCAGTTTGAATCAGGTCAACGAGCGTATCCGCCCACAGCCGCAAAGGATTTGTGCCGTCAGCCTGCCGCGTCTCGCGCCAGCGGTCGCGGAACACTTGAGCCATCTGCGCCCCGTACTCTCGCCTGAATTCCGCAGGGTAAAAGGCCAGCAGCAGGTCGTAAACTTTCCGGGAAAATGGCGCGTCGCTTCTGTAACCTGAAATCATCTTCATCTAAACTCGCGCTTTCGGTATCAAGCTTTTCTGGCGCGCTGTCTTGACCAGACGCTGAAGCCGCTCGGCCTCAGCCGCCGCCACGCGGTAGCCGAATTCTGTCAGGCGATAGTATCGTCTACGCTCGTCGTCCAATTCCGGGTCTGGCCGCTCGCCGGACTCTTCTATTAGACGGTCTGCAAGCAATCGCTTTATAGAGCCGTAGAGCGTTCCAGGCCCAAGACGCAGCTTGCCGTCTGTGTGGCGCTCGACCTCCTGCATGATGTGATAGCCGTGACGATCACGGTCTGCCAGCGCCAGCAGTATGTGAAACGTCGCCGGACTCAGCGGCAGAAACTTCTCCGGGTTTTTATCCTCTATCTTCAACCGGGACACCAGCCAAACTTAGGACTATCGGCAACCGATATATCGAGCGCCGATATAGTAGAGCGAGAAATGTTTTCTGTCAACAAAAAATTTGTAGACGAGATTTGGCGCTACGGCTTCTTAACATTTAATCTGTTTCTTCGAGCCGAGCGGCTGTGGCTGCCTGACTTATTCTTTCCCACACAGGTTACTTCAGATAACGTCCGCGAAGTTCTTTCGTGTCCTTGCGAACCACCAGTAGCCGAAGAAGAAGAGGGCCAGGGCGAAGAGGGTGAAGTAAAAAAGCCCGCTCCAATCGGGCTGCGCTCCTTCCAGAAACACGCGGCGGTAGCTTCTAACGAGCGGCGTGAAAGGGTTCAGGTTGATGAAGGGTTTGAATCGTTCGGGCACGATTGATTCAGGATAGATTATAGGTGTCAGGTACATCCACGCCATCAGCACGAGCGTGATGCCCTGCACTATGTCGCGCAGGAAAACTCCCAGCGATGCTATGAGCCATGCCCCGCCCAGCATAAGTAGGAGTTGAGGAATCAGTAGAACCGGCAGCCAGAGGATTGTCGTATGAAGTTGATGCTGAATGATGAGCGCGGCGATAAGTAGGGCGAGCGTGCCGAACATCTGGTTAACGATTGACGAGAGCACTTGAGCGACAGGCAGAGTCTCCAATGGAAAAACGACGCGCTTCACAAGATTAGCGTGCGCGACTACGGTGTTTGACGATTGCTGCAATGATTCCTGAAACGCAGTCCACGGCAACAACCCGCAGAATAGATAGAGCGCGTAATCCCACGCAGACCCGTTTGCGCCGAACCGCGCGCGAAAAATTCCCGCGAAGATGAAAGTGAAGATGGCGATCATCACCACAGGAGTGACGAGCGCCCACATTATCCCCAGCACGCTTCCCTTGTATCTTGCGGCCAGCTCGCGCTTCGTCAAAGAGAGAACGAGGTCGAATCGTCGGGGCAACTCGAAGAGAGGCCGCCACACCGCGCGCCTTGCCGTTTGGGCAGAGATCATGGGCAGATAGTCTAAAGAGTCTGGAGTCTGGAGTCTAGAGTCCTAAAGCGAAAAGCCTTTGACTCCAGACTCCAGACTCCCTAGACTTCAGACTTATGAATGTAGCGCTGCGCGTCGAAAATGTTTCCAAGCAGTACAGAATCTACGACCATCCCGGTGATCGTTTGAAAGAGACATTGACGCGCGGGCGCTGGAAGTGTCACAGGGAGTTCTGGGCGCTGCGCGAAATCAATTTCGAGGTGGAAGCCGGAACGACGACCGGGATAGTCGGCCCGAACGGGAGCGGCAAGTCAACGCTCTTGCAAATCATCACTGGCACGCTTGAGCCTACGCACGGCAATGTCTGGCACGAAGGAAGGATTGCTGCGCTACTGGAGTTGGGCGCTGGCTTCAATCTGGAGTTCACGGGAATCGAAAACGTTTTCATGAACGCGGCGTTGATGGGCTTTTCTCGCACTGAAACTGAAAAGCTTCTGCCTGAGATTGAGCGGTTCGCCGAAATCGGCTCGTTCATACACCAGCCCGTGAAGACTTATTCTAGCGGCATGTACGTGCGCCTCGCTTTCGCAACCGCCGTGAGTACAAGCCCGCAACTCTTAATCATTGACGAAGCGCTATCGGTCGGAGACGCTGTTTTTCAGCATCGCTGCCTGCGCCGCATACGCGAGATGCAGGACGCGGGCGCGACGATTCTGTTCGTCTCGCATGACCCTTCGGCTGTCAAAGCGCTCTGCTCGCGCGCGATTCTTCTGAACGGCGGATGTATGGAGTCGGACGGCAAACCTATTGACGTGCTGAATCGCTACCAGAAATTGATAATGGAGCGCGAAGAGGCTTACGAGGCCGAGCAGTCTGTAGAAGATGAGAGCGGAAAAGCTTCTGCCGAATCTGATGAGAGTCTGGGCGAGCGCAGTCCTGCCCTTCGCTACAACTTCAGGCACGGCGACCGCAGCGCAGAGATTCTGAGCGCAGAGCTTCTGGATGCCGAGCGACAGAACGTTGATCTGGTTGAGAGCGGCGCGCCTCTCATCGTGCGTATGCGTGTGCTCTTTCAACGTGATGTTCAGGATGTTGTCTTCGGTTTTCTCATACGCAACCGCCACGGCATACATGCATACGGAGCCAATACAGAGCAGAAGGGCGTCAGATTCGGAAAAGTTGCGGGCGGTGAAGTCATGGAAGTGACTTTCAGCTTTGATTGCTGGCTTGCGGCAGACCTCTACAACGTTTCGTTCGCTGCGCACAGTGAGGGCGGAATAAGCTACGACTGGATTGACGGCGTTATCTTCTTTCGCGTCATTGCGCCTGTGCCCGTCGAAGGCATAGCCAACTTGAACGCAACCGTAGCAGGTAAACGTTTGGGTCAGGTCATCAGGAAAAGAAAGAGCGATAAGGATGTGGAGGTGAGTCTGAGCAGTGGCCGACCGTGAAGTCGCAGAAATTTTAGGGGAGATACGCGAGCGCGTGCGATCTCAAGCGCCGTCGAAACTGAACGAGGCTGGAAGCGCGGGCAACGGGCGCGCAGGCGTGCAGATTGATCGTGATTTGATTGCTCTGCTCAAACGCCTTTCGGCGCATCTTGAGACGCTCGCGCGGGCGCAAGACCGTCTTCCGCCGGTCATGAGTGATCGAACGGGCTGGCTCTCGCGCCTTGAGATTTGGGTCAAAGGGCAGGCAGGACGCGCAACGCGCTGGTATGCGTGGGAGCAGGTCAACTTCAACCGTGCGGTCACGAAAGCTCTACAGGAGATTGCAGGCGCGCTCTCATCAATCGCACAGAATCAAATGAGCGGGGAAACTGTCGTTAAAGAGAGAGCAACGAACAGCGCTGGCCTTGCTTCGCTCGAATCCAGAATCGCATCACTTGAAACATCTTCTGCGAAGATTGAAGGATTAGAGGCCGAAATCGCAAGTCTGCGCCGTAATCTGGACGAGCGTTTTTCTCAACTGCGCGACGAGCAGCGACTGTTGCTCGAACAGATCACGGACGAGCAGCGTGTTCACCTGAAACAGCTGGCGCTTGAGATACGCGAGACGGCAATGACCGCAGAACGCGAAGCGCACGCTCTGCAAACTCGGCTGGATGAGATTGCCGGTCGCAGCACCTCCGCAGAGTAGAAATCAGGAAGAGAAAGCCTAAGAGCATGGTCTTCAGCCGCCCGGCTCAATTTTACAGACAAAACTTCAAATTCATTCTGCTCGCGACAATAGCCTGTCTACTGGCGCTCGCGTGGTGGCAGCGCTTCGTGCTGGATGATGCTTTCATCTCGTTTCGCTATGCTGACAACATGGCGCGCGGGTGGGGGCTGGTGTGGAACGAGGGCGAGCGCATCGAAGGCTACACAAATTTTCTGTGGACAGTGCTGATGGCCGTGCCGCTCTTTCTGGGACTTGACGTGGTGAGATTTTCGATGATGCTCGGCCTGCTCTCATTTGCCGCGTCACTCTATTTCACGTACAGATTCGCCCTAATTGTTCTAACTTCCAGAACCGCCGCGCTCGTTACAATCATCATGCTCGGCACGAACTACACTTTCTGCCGCTACGCCACGAGCGGCATGGAGACGCAGCTTCAGGCGTGCATCTTTATTACGACCCTCTATGCGCTCGTGAGCGCTCAAGAGTCCGGGCGATGGACGAACAGCAGACTCCTGATTATCTCCTTGCTGCTAAGCCTTGCGCTGCTCACCAGATTAGATTCCGCGCTCCTTTTCGCCGTAAGTGTTCCCGCCGCTTTGCTGCCCATCGTTAAAGAGAAGACTGCTATGACGCGCAAGGCTGCGAAGCTCATCTGTCTTTGCGCGCCGCCGGCTGCACTCGTCGGCGGCTGGCTCGTGTGGAAGCTCTACTACTACGGCGATATTCTGCCGAACACTTTTTACGCGAAAGTCTCTTCGCTCAACTCTTACATAGAGGGTCTTAACTACCTTTACTATTTTTTTCTCTACTACTGGCTTTTCCCGCTCTTTCTGATACCGGTTCTAGCGGCGCGAAGAATTTTCTCAAGAGTCAACTACGGCCTCTCGCTTTCCCTGCTCGTGACCGCTCTCTGGCTGCTCTACGTCGTCAAGGTCGGCGGCGATTTTATGGAGTTTCGTTTCATCGTTCCCATTATGCCGTTTCTCTTCGTAATCATAGGCTGGCTCATCTTCTCGCTTATCAATAACACCATCCTACGAGCGGCGTGCGTCTCGCTCGTTATCGCAGGCTCCGTCTATCATGCAGAGACCCCCGCGCTCATGGGAGGCGTCGAGCCAATCGAGGGACTGGCAAGACACGTGAGCGGCAGCGAGTGCTGGGAGGATACAGGCAAGGTGCTGGGCAAAGCTCTGAACTATGACCGGAGCGTTCGCATAGCAGTGACGGCGGCGGGCGCAATTCCCTTCTACTCGCGCCTGACGACGATAGACATGCTGGGATTGAACGACCGATGGGTGGCGCGCAATGGTTCAGTCATAGGCGATAGACCCGGCCACCAGCGTATGGCGTCCGTGCAATACATGATGGACAGGCGTGTGAACCTTGTGCTTGGCGCAGCGCAGCCAATGTACAGGTATTTGAATATGCCCACGTTCGGCGACATCCCATCGGCATTCAACGGATTCCTTCTTCCAATGGAAGCGCCCGGCGAGGATATGCCGAAGACCTCGAAGTTAATAGAGATTCCAATCAACCCCGAGTTGAAAATAGCCGTCATGTATCTCTTCCCCAGTGCGGTCGTAGACGAAGCCATCAGTAGAGAGGGTTGGCGAACGTACCCGCTTGTCGTATCAGGCGCAGACCAAACAACGTGGCCTGAAAACTTTCCTTACTATAAGCCGGGGACTAGAATCACTTTCTCGGACGAGCAG
>DATHJK010000463.1:0-10338 GCA_035316225.1 Pyrinomonadaceae bacterium | reverse complement strand
GCCGCAAAGCTTGCCGAATCGCGCGGCGGGCATCTCCCTTATGAAGAAGCGCTGCCCATACTAACTCAAACGCTTGACGCGCTCGACTATGCGCACTCGAATGGCTATATTCACCGAGACATTAAAGATCAGAACATTCTTGTAAACGGCAATTGGCCCAACTACAACGCGAAGCTCACGGACTTCGGACTAGCCAAGAGTTTTAAGCAATCCGGCATGAGCGGCATCTCTATGGCCGGAGATGTGGCTGGCACAATCGTCTACATGCCACCTGAACAGTTGAGGAACTTCCGCGACGTGCGCCCTTCGTGCGACATCTACGCGATGGGCATGACTGCCTACAGCCTGATCTCCGGGCAACTCGCATTGGACATTGGCCCACGCGCCGACGTAACCGAAACCATCAAAGCCATCTTCGACAAACCCATAATCCCCTTGCGCCACCGATCCCCTGACGTTCCTCCACGCATAGCCGAGGTCGTGGAGAGAGCTTTGGCAAAAGACCCCGCACAGCGCTGGGCTTCAGCCGCCGACATGCGCAACGCCCTGGCGCAATACCAGTGATGCGGCAAATCACTCTCGTCGCCCACTACCTATCTTCCGCTCGCTTGACACCAATCACCCGCAACGAGATAATTTTCCCACTCCGGGCCGTTAGCTCAGTTGGTAGAGCAGCTGGCTCTTAACCAGCGGGTCGCAGGTTCGAGTCCTGCACGGCTCATCAATCAATGCAATAAGTTAGGGCGACCGTCGTGGTCGCCCTTTTTCATTCTGTGTGCCTATAGTGTGTAGACTGTCTTCTACGAGTTGTTCGGCCTGCGGTGAGTTAACTAATCTCAAGACGATTCATCATCAGCCAGCAGTTAAGTATTGGGCTACTTTGAAAATATGAAGCCAATTCATATTGGCTCTTAATCTCAAACTATGACACGACCAACAGTTATTAAGTATTGACATTTCGTTAAGACAGGAATAAGTTGCTGTCGTTCTATCTAACCTCATGCTTCCAGCTAATAGGGGCTTCACTCTCGCTTAGTCCCTGGACAGTCTGAGGGTCTAGGCTAATCCGCTTGTGAAGATAACCAAGTAACCAAGCGCAACAATCAAACATGTCTACGCAGAAGGAGGATGTTCTATGGCAACTAAGAAAGGCGGAGCCAAAAAAGGCACGGCTAAAAAAGGCGGGGCCAAGAAAGGCGGAGCCAAAAAAGGCGGGCAGACGCGCGGACTACTTAGCAACATAGGCACGATTGCCAGCACGGTAGGCGCAGTCGCGGGTTCTTTTGGATCAAAGAAAGAGCTAAGAGTGTCTGTGGGTCGTAATGCCGGTATTAACGAGGTCATTAGAGCGACGAAAGAGGCATTCGCACGCGCAGGTCACCCCGGATGTAAATCTGGCTTTGAAAAGATTACTTTCGATGACAGAGTGCTTCCGGGCGGCTAAAGAGTCTGAAGAAATTGCCGACCAAAGCCAACTTTCGCTGCAAGTAAAAGCGAGATTGCTTACGTATTAAGCTAGCTTTCGCTGCTCTTTAATTTCTCACAGGGAGCGGGCCGCGTTTTCGCTGTTCGCTCCTTGCGAGTTACGCTTGACTCTCGCAGTACCGACAACACCTTCAGCAATGAATTCCTCTTCATCTGTTCCCAAACTCGGCATCGGCCTGCTCTATCAAGAGGAGTTGCGCCCGTTCATAGAGCGGGAGCGGCAACGCTTCGATTTCCTTGAATTGCTTCCCGACATCATGTGGACGGACATAGGGTATGGCCGTAACCCGCGCTTCATTGAGAACCGTGTCGGGATAGATTTCCTGCGACAGTTTCGCATGGAGATGCCAGTCGTTCTTCACAGCATAGGTTTCTCCATAGGCAGCGCACACCGCTTCGACCGCGAACACATCGCGCAGATCGCCGCTTGGTATGATTGGCTCAAGTTCCCGTGGCACAGCGACCATCTGGCTTTCATGTTCACAGAACACGCTGCCGCCGATATGAACGTAGGCGTGACCATGCCGCTGCCATACGACGAGGAGTCGCTGGAGCTTTTGACTCCGCGCGTACAGGAGATGCGCGCTCGCGTTCCAGCGCCCTTCCTGCTTGAGAACAACGTTTACTTCTTCAAATATTCTCAACAGGATTTCGACGAAGCAGCTTTTCTTAATCAGTTGTGCGAGCGAAGCGGCTGCCGTCTTCTACTCGACCTGCATAATCTCTACACCAACTGTCGCAATCACGATGATGACCCTTACGACTTTCTTGAAAAGCTGAACCTTGAAAACGTGCTGGAGATGCATGTCGCCGGAGGAGTGGAGGCGGACGGTTTCTATTTCGACGCTCATTCGGGCGTGAGTCCGCCGGAGGTTTGGGAACTTCTGGATTGGGTTCTGCCGCGTTGTCCGAATCTGGGAGGCGTCACGTTTGAGATGCTAGGCTCATGGATGGTTGACGTTGGGGAAGAAGGGTTGGCTGCGCAGCTCGCGCGCATGAAAGAGATGTGGATGCGCCATCAGCCAGCGCCGCAATCATTGGAGGCGACGGCATGAGCCAGCGCAGCTTTCAAGCAATAATCGCGCGAATGGTTGTTGACCCTGCTTTCCGCGCGCACGCACGCGAGCAAGGTCTTGCTGGAATGGCTGATGATTTGACTCCTCTTGAGCAACAACGCTTGCTCGAAGTCGCATCCGACAGAGGTATGCATGCCACTCGCCTCATCTACGAAGACTTTCGCTTGAGCAAGCTTTACATCATGCTCCCGCTCACGCGCTTTCTGCTTGGGCGCAAGCGGCTCGCCAGAGAGGTGAGCGCCTTCTGGTCTGCTAACTTGCCCGTCAGTTACTATTTTCTTCAAGAGGCAATTGACTTCTGCAATTATCTGCAAGAACGGCTGCGCTCTGGCCTGCGCGTCAAATACCTGTATGAGATTGTCTCTTACGAACGCGCCACTCTGGAGCTTCAGCGCCCACGCCTGCCCGCAGAAACCATTCCGCCGCAAACCGTCAATTTCAGCTACGACCCCATAAGTCTCTTCACTCAACTATCACGCCAACAACGCCCGCGCGCAGTGCCGCCTCTACGTTGCACTCTCGTCGGAACTCTTGACGAGGACGAAAATGTTCAATGGGACATTCTTAAATAGCTAATCTTTCACCCTTACTTTTCATCGCAGTGAAGAGCTTAGAGTTCAAACTTTAGCTTGTTGCCGTTCAGGTAAGAAGCAAGCTTGAAGCTTGAACTCTGCTTCTTTCGCATCCTGGTATTAGCCTCACGGCCTCGGCGGCTCAATCGGCTTGCCGACCATCAACGTAGGCGCGTCGTAGCGGCGCAGCACTTCGTTGAATTGCGGTACGGTCTTGGTCAGGAAGTTATTGACCTCTGCCATCTTCTGATCGTACTCGGTCTGAATCCTCTGGTACTGCTCGCGCATGGCGGCGGTCGGCGCGGTGTTCGTCGCGTCAATTGCGAAGAAGAGGCCGCCTATGCGATCAACCAACTGCGAGCGGCCAGTGAAACCGAGTCCGCCTTCGGGCTGCGCCAGACGATTTTGCAGGGCTTCGATCTGCTTCTTCATGTCGGCTATCTTGCTGGACAACTCTTCGGGCACTGTCGTCAGCCGCTCTCTCACAGTCCTCTCAACGAATTCAACCTGTGACTTGAGACTGTCAACCGTGCGAAGCGCTGTGTTCGCTGTAGACTGCATGTCGCGCAGTTTCAGCAGCATGTCCAACTCCGCCTGCAAGTCTGCGGCCTGAACGGAAACGGTCGGGTCTAGTCTGACTTCAACCTTCTTCTCATAACTCTTGTTGCCGACAACCAGACGAACAGTGTAAGTGCCGGGCAGCACCTGCGGCCCGCGCGGCTCGCCCGTGAATTGAACCTCTTCATCCGTAGGCGGACGGCGCACCTGCGGCCCGCCGTAGCGCAGATTCCACGATACGCGGTTGATGCCCTGCTCGTGCGCAATGTTCTCAAGCTCTGCGATCACCTTGTTGTTGCTGTCCAGAATCTGAACTTTCGGCTTTACGTTATCAGCAGGTTTCGTCTTGAAGTAATAGCTGATTAACGCGCCGTATGGCGGATTCGGCGCAGTGAACAGAGCGTTGCCGATGCCGTAGCGCGTGAAGCGAGTTGTGTATCTTAACGCAGGGCGCATGTCGAACAGCAATGCGTCGTTCGAGCGCGCGGCTTCGGGCGTCAACTGTTGAATCGGCGTGGCGTCGTCAAGAATCCATATACCGCGCCCGTGCGTCGCCAGGATAATGTCGTTCTGTTGCGGGTGAATGATGATGTCATGCACGGCCACGTGCGGAAAGTTCTTCAACTCAAGTCGCTGCCAGTTGCCGCCGCCCGTGTAAGAGATGAAAAGCCCCAGTTCTGTTCCCGCGTAAATCAGGCGAGGGTTTCTTGGGTCTTCGCACAAAGCCCAGACGTATGCGTTCGTGGGCAGGTTGCCGGAAATATTTTGCCATGTGCGCCCGTTATCAGTTGACTTGTAAACGTAAGGCTTCAGGTCATCGAGCGCGTGACGATCAAAAGCTGCGTAGACAAGATTCTCGTCAACACGAGAAGGCTCAATGTGCGAGACGGGCGAATCTGGCCCAAGCCCCGGCACGTTTTTTATCAAGTTAGTCCAACTCCTCCCGCCGTCCGTTGATAGTTGAAGATTGCCATCATCAGTTCCCGCCCACAGCACCTCGGCGTGCAAAGGCGATTGCGCGAAGCTTATTATCGTCCCGTAATATTCTGCGCCGGAGTTCTCGAAAGCTACGGGGCCGCCTGCGGATTGCAGCCTCTCTCTGATGTTCTTCGTCAGGTCTGGACTGATGATCGTCCATGTTCTGCCAAAGTCTATCGATTTGAAGACCATGTTTCCCGTCAGATAGACGGTGTTGCTGTCGTGCGGCGATTGAATGATGGGCGAGTTCCAGTTGAACCTGTATTTCACGTCCGCCGCAGGGCCTTCGTCGTCGCCCAGGTAAGGCGCTATCAACTGCTGCTCGCGGTTGCGCATGTCCGTTCGCACGATGCCGCCGCCCTGCGACTCGGAGATGTAGATGTCAGGGTCGTCTGCGTAATTCGTAACGAAGAATCCGTCGCCGAAACTCATCATGCGCCAATCGTCGTTCTGAATCCCCGCAGGCTCGCGTGTACGGCTTGGGCCAAGCCACGTGCCGTTGTCCTGCAAGCCTCCCATCACGTAGTAGAAGGGCTGCCGGTTGTCAGCGTGAATCTGGTAGAACTGCCCTACGGGAAGATTGTGAACCACCTGCCACGTTTGACCCTGATCGTTTGAGAACGCCGCGCCTCCGTCCTGCCCCTGCCAGATTCTTTTCGGATTGAGCGGGTCAATCCACAGAGCATGGAAGTCAACGTGAGTGCTCCCGCTGATGGCGCGAAAGGAGCGCCCGCCGTCAATCGAGACGAAGAGCGTTGAGGCGACAGCGTAGACGCGGTTCTCGTTCACAGGGTCAACGCGCACGCGCGTGTAGTAGAAGCCGCGCGAGACGATTGAAGTCTGTTTAGAAACGTTGTGCCACGTCTCGCCTCTATCATCCGAGCGATAGAGCGTTCCTTCCTTTGCCTCCATGATGGCGTAGACCACACCAGGGTTCGACGGCGCGACCGCGATGCCGATTCGACCTATCAGTTTCGGCAAACCTTCCGTCAACTTCTTCCACGTTCTCCCGCCGTCCGTTGATTTGAAGATTCCGCCCCGCTCGCTTCCGCTCGTGTGCGTCCAGGGCGTTCGCCTGAATGCCCACATCGCAGCGTAAACTATGTTCGGGTTCGACGGGTCGAGTGTCAGGTCTGCGACGCCATGATCACGATCAATGTAGAGCGTTTTGGTCCATGTGCGCCCGCCATCCGTCGTCATAAAAACTCCGCGCTCTTCGTTTGGGCCAAACACGTGGCCGACCGCTCCGACGTAAACTATGTCCGGATTGCGCGGGTTGACGACTATCTTCGAGATGCAGCGCGTGTCGCGCAATCCCATGTTAGCCCAGGTGCGCCCACCATCCGTTGACTTGTAAACGCCATCGCCGAACGAGACTGAGTTGCGCACGTTA
The DNA here is from genome assembly GCA_035316225.1 of Pyrinomonadaceae bacterium. Lineage (GTDB taxonomy): Bacteria > Acidobacteriota > Blastocatellia > Pyrinomonadales > Pyrinomonadaceae > 3-1-20CM-3-53-8. The sequence continues at coordinate 4,276 of DATHJK010000463.1, read as the reverse complement.
GATTCGCCCGTGCCCACCCAGACAACATCCGGGTTGCCGGGTTCCAGCGCGATGTCGCCAATCGAGATAGTTCCCTGTCGCTCGAATATGGGCTGCCACGTTATGCCGCCGTTCGTGGTCTTCCATAGCCCGCCGGAGGCCGATGCTACGTAAACCAGATCAGGATTGCCGGGCACGCCTTCAACATCCGAGACGCGACCGCTCATGTATCCTGGGCCGATGTTGCGCCACTCAAGACGGTCGAAACTCTTCATCACTACGTCCGATGCCTCGGGCGTGTTCGTAGGGCTGGGCGAGGTCTGCGGCTCCTGGCCGAAGACTGCGCGGTGCGAACCGCAAACCAGAGCGACGAGGAGCGTGACACTCCATGCAAACGAGAATTTTCGTGCGGACATATTTGTTCCCCTGAGCTTTTAGTATTAGAAATGGAGCGGAAGCCGAAGGATAAAATAATTGCTCTTTTTAGTCCATCAAAATGTTAGAACTCTAAAATATTGGAGCGGGCGGTTTACCCGTGAGCTTGTGCAGATGTTATAAGCTTGACTGCCTTTAGCCATCGGGTGCAAGGTTAGATTATTCGAGTCAAAGCTAACTTAAAGTGTCTATTCCAATGATTGATTTCCAGTGTCTGATGTACAGCGGCTTACCATTCTCCGAGGAGATAAAAAATTTTCTGGTGGACACTGCGCGCCACATGAAGCGGAAAAGAATCGAGCGCCAGTCGTTCAAGTCTGATTCCTACGAAGGCGAGATTCGCACCAAGTTCACGCCCTATTTCGTTTCCTCTTCGCTTCACGGCATCATGTTCACGGCTGAGCTTGAGTGTGAAGAAGGGCGCACAGTCGTGCGCTATCTTGTCACGCCCAAGCAGTTGAAGAAGAGAGCAAAAAGCGAGTGGAGTCCCTGGTATAGAGTTGAAGCCAGCCACCCGCGCGACAACGCGGCTAACAACTAACGGCACTCGCAGAAAGCTTCCCTGACAGCATTCATTTCTTCATGAGCGCGAACAGAACAGCGGACGTTTGCATCATAGGCGGCGGAATTGTCGGCTCAAGTATCGCTTATCACCTGACGGAGCGGGGTTGCTCGAACGTTGTCGTGATAGAGCGTGAGATTGAACAGGGACTAGGCTCTACCGGTAAGGCGACGGGCGGCGTGCGCGCGCAGTTCTCCACACCAATCAACATAGAGATGTCGCTTTACTCGATTGATTTCCTCTCGCATTTCGAGGATGTGACGGGGCACACGTCAGGCTACAAACCTGCGGGCTACCTGTTTCTGGCAACCGACGAGCGGCAGCTTGATTATTTGAGAAGGACTGGAGAGCTTCAGTTGTCTCACGGCGTGAAAGTGGAGATGGTCAGTCGTGAAGAGATTTCGCATAAAATTCCTCAGCTTCGCGTGGACGATATTATCGGAGGCTCGTTCTGCCAGACGGACGGTTTTGTCTCGCCGCCGGACATCATGCGCGGATTCATGAAGCGCGCTCTGGCGCGCGGAGCATCGCTGTGGCTCGATACGGAAGTAACGGGAATAGAAGTGGAGGGCGGGCGCGTTGCCGGATTGCGAACGACGCGAGGTCGGGTTTCGACTAGAACTATTGTGAACGCTAGCGGCGCGTGGGCGGCTGCAACTGCGCGCCTGGCAGGAGTCAGCATTCCCGTCACGCCTTTGCGCCGACAGATTGTCAGCACCAAGCCCTTCCCGGATTTGTCTGCGGACATCCCTATGGTCATCGACATGGCAAACGGTTTCCACTTCCGCCCGGACTTCAAGGCTGGCCCGGTGCCCGGCGTGCTCATGGCATGGCCCGACCCTGAAGAGACTCCCGGATTCAAGACGGGGTTCGACGAGAGTTTCATCCCGAAAATTTTCGAGCGAGCAATGGCGCGCGTTCCGTGTCTTGCGCGCGCACAGGTCGAGCCTCTTCGCTCACGCGCGGGGCTTTATGAAGTCACGCCAGACCATCACGCAATCATCGGCGAAGCGCCCGGAGTTCGCGGGCTTTTCCTCGCCAACGGTTTCAGCGGGCACGGTGTAATGCACTCGCCCGCCACAGGCCGCATCGTCTCCGAGATGATTATGGATGGCGAGGCGCGACTAATGGACGTAACATCGCTCGGCGCAGAAAGATTCACAGAGGGGCGACTGATTGAAGAGACTTCCGTCCTTTGATGACCGAAGCGGCTTGCTGTCCAAGTTGCCGCTTGCGGCATGCCAGCCCTTTGAGTTAGATTGTCCGACTTCGTTTCCTTTCCAAAAATGAGCAAGCAGACGAGCGGCGAGAACGTGCGATTGAGGAGCGGAAGAGCTAGAAAGCTTTTCCTTCTCCTCTTCAGTATTTCTATCGCCATCGCCGTCGCTGAAATCTTTCTGCGCGTAATCGGATATTCGTACCCAAACTTTTACATGCCCGACGCGGAAAGAGGCGTTGCGCTTCGCCCGAACATGGAGGGCTGGTATCGCAAAGAGGGGCAATCATACGTCCGCATCAACAGCGACGGTCTTCGAGACCGCGAGCACGCGAAGACGAAACCTGCGGACACCGTTCGCATAGCCGTCATAGGCGATTCCTACGCGGAAGCTTTACAGGTTCCAATGGAGAATGCCTTCTGGTATGTGATGGAGCAGAGGCTTCAGGGATGCGTTTCTTTAGGCGGCAAAAGGGTAGAGGTCATAAACTTCGGCGTTTCCGGCTACGGCACGGCGCAGGAGCTAATAACTTTGCGCCGGAAAGTCTGGGAATACTCGCCGGACATTGTGCTGCTCGCCCTCACCACTTATAACGACATCACGGACAACGCGCGCGCGCTGAAGAAGACAGACCAGATTCCCTATTTCGTACTGCGCGACGGCCAGCTATTCATGGACGACTCGTTCAGGGACACTAAGAAATTCCGTATGCGAACATCCATACCGGGCAGGCTGGGCGACTGGTTTCTGAATAGCTCGCGCCTTATACAACTCATAGACCAATCGCTACTCGCGCTCAAATACTATGTGACATCGAAGAAACCGGCTGCCGCGCAATCCCTCATTATGCAGGCTCGCAACGAACAGGCCGCCATTCAGGCGTCAGAAGAGATTGGAATTGACAATATGATTTACCGCGAGCCGCAGGGCGAGGTGTGGAACAACGCATGGCGCGTGACCGAAAGCTTGATTGCCGAGATGAATCGTGAAGTGAAAGCGCGCAACGCAAAATTCCTGGTCGTCACTTTAAGCAGCGGGATTCAGGTCGCCCCGGATGCGGCGGGACGACAGGCTTTTCTCCAAAAAATCGGCGCAACAGATATTTTCTACCCGGACAATCGCATAAAAGCTTTTGGCGATGATGAAGGGTTCGCTGTTCTCAACCTTGCCCCGCAGTTACAGGCTTATGCAGACGAGCACAGAGTTTACCTGCACGGGTTCGGAAAGCTTCTGGGCAGCGGCCACTGGAATCAGGAAGGGCACAGAGTTGCCGGAGAGATCATCGCGCAGAAGATTTGCGAGGGTATTGCCGGATGAAGAGCCGAAAGTGTATCGAAGAGTGTAGATAAGTCGCGCCAGCGGGCGGATTTATCTACGAGTTCTATTTTATTTCCCATGCAACTGCATTAGAATTGATGGCTGAGATTCAATAACAGCCTCAAGAGATAACAAGAAGCGAGTTGATAAGTTGACCTTCTTGTACCTCGTAGCAATAAAGTCTCTAAAAATTTCTAAGGAGAATCGAGAAGAGAATATATGAAACGCTGCCCAAACTGTAACCGCACATTTGAAGACCCGCAAATTTTCTGCACGGAAGACGGCACACGTCTTCTTGAAGACAGCCCGCCCGCATACGACCCTATGGCGACAATGATGGCCTCGCCGCCTCCGCCTCCCCCTCAGCAGAGCGATAGACCGCAGGAGGCTCCGTTCAATTTCGGAGCGCAGCAGCCCACCTATCAATCTCCTGCGCCCGCTCCGTTGCAGCCCGCTTACACGCCGCAGCCTCTTTACGGCGCGCAAGCAGCAGCCGTGACGGGCGGCGACAGCAAATTCGTACCCGTTGTGGTCGGCGGTCTGGTCATGGGATTTCTTTCCGCGATTCCCGTAGTCGGAAGCGGCGCGTGCTGCTGGTTCTGGGCAATCGGCGGAGGCGTGCTCGCTGGCATGATGTATATCAAGAAAGCATCCAGCCAGGTGCAGATCGGTCAAGGCGCAATGCTAGGCGGAATCGCAGGCGTGATAGGCGGCGTCATCAACACCGTCATAGGGTTGCCGCTCGCCTACCTGCTCTTTCGCGGCA
>DATHJK010000462.1:0-6901 GCA_035316225.1 Pyrinomonadaceae bacterium | reverse complement strand
AGCTCTACCAGCAGCGCCGCCTCTGCATCCTGCGGGATGCCCGCCGAAAATGTGGTTGATTCAATGGCACGTATGACCGCGCCATCCATCATCTCAAGTGCGGCGGGAACAATTCCTGCGGCGATGATCTCAGAAACAGCGCGGCTCGCATCGTCAACGTCTGTAAAATCCGCAAGCAGAGTTCGCACGGATTGAGGAAGAGGAACGAGCTTTAATGTTGCTTCCGTAGCAATTCCGAATGTCCCTTCCGAGCCGATGAAAACGCCAAGAAGATCGTAACCGGGAAATCCTGTTCCCGTTTCTTCCATGTCAATGACTTCGCCTCCGCTCAAGACAACGCGGGCGGCCAGAACGTGATCCACAGTCACGCCATACTTCAGGCAATGTATGCCGCCGGAATTTTCAGCGAGGTTGCCGCCTATGGTGCATGTGGGTTGGCTCGATGGGTCTGGGACGTAATGAAGATTGAAGGGTGCGGCTGCGCGCGAGACGTGCGAGTTGACGATTCCTGTTTCGACTACGGCCAGGCGGTTATCAGTGTCCAGCTTGAGCAGGCGACGCATACGCGCAAGCTCAATGACTACGCCCTGTCCAAGCGCAAGCGCGCCGCCCGAAAGCCCCGTGCCAGCGCCGCGCGGGCTAAAAGGTATTCGCTCGCGCGCAAGAAGCCGCATGACTCCTGAAACCTCTGCGGTCGAGCGAGGGAAGACCACCGCGCGCGGCCTGTGCTTGTGCTGCGGCAAACCGTCGCACTCGTAAACCATCAGTTCGTCAGGCTCGCTCAGTACGTTGTCGCGCCCGACAATCGCATGAAGATTTTTTAGAACCGAATCCACTTATTCGCAGTCTATGAAAAATAGTTGGTCTGGCTGTCCCGAGAGACTCAATGATACACTACGCGCCCGGCCTTAGCGTAACCGAAGCGCGCACGCGATAATTTCAAGCGCGAGCAGTATTAAGTAAGAATTTGTCTTCAGCATTCAATGAGTTTCACCACACGAACGAATACAGATAAACTCGCCGCAGACCTTATCATCGTCAACGCGAAATTGCGCACGATGGACGCTGGCAATCCTCTGGCTCAAGCCGTAGCCGTTTACGGCAATCGCATCGTCGCTGTCGGCACCGATGAAGATGTGCGGGAGTTAAAAGGCGCGCAGACTCGCGTGATTGATGCGCGCGGGCGGCTCGTGCTGCCCGGCTTCAACGACGCTCACGTTCATTTCATGATGGGAGGCTATCAACTATCGAGCGTTGACCTGCGCGATGCCGCCAGCCCGCAGGAGTTCGCGGAGCGTGTTCGGTTGTTCGCAGGAAATATAGAGCGCGGGCGATGGATTACCGTAGGCAACTGGGATCACGAGCGCTGGCCGGGTGCGCCGCTTCCTGCCAGAGAGTTGATTGATGCTTTCACACGGGACACGCCGGTCTTCATCAGCCGACTGGACGGGCACATGGCGCTCGCAAACAGTCTGGCGCTAAAGATTGCCGGTGTGACGCGCGACACAGCAGACCCGCCCGGCGGATTTATTGTACGCGACCCGGCGACCGGTAATCCAACGGGCATTCTCAAAGATACGGCGATGGAGTTTGTTTTCAGAGAAATCCCGAAGCCCGGTTTTGATGAGAAGATTGAGGCTGCGCTCGCCGCTTCCCGTTACGCAGCGAGTCTGGGCGTGACGAGCGTGCAGGACATGTCTGCGAATGAAGATGTGGGCGTCTATCAAACTCTGCTTGAGCGCAGGCTTTTGAAGACGAGAATCTACGCCGTGTCGCCTCTTCCTGACTGGCAGCGTTTGGCTCATGCGGGCGTGCGCAAATCTTTTGGCAATGAAATGCTTCGCATAGGCGGCTTGAAAGGTTTCGCAGATGGAAGTCTGGGTTCGACTACGGCGCTCTTTTTCGAGCCTTACTGCGACGCGCCGGAAACGTGCGGCCTTCCGGGCGGCGAGATGTTTCCTGAAGGCGCAATGCTCAAGCGTGCGTGCGAGGCGGACAGCGCAGGGCTTCACGTGATGATTCATGCAATAGGCGACCGCGCCAACGATCTTGTGCTTTCCATCTACGAACAGGTTGAAAGAGAGCATGGCGCACGCGACCGCCGCTTTCGCATAGAGCACGCGCAGCATCTCAGGCCGCAGGACATCGTGCGCTTCGTGCGCGCCTCCGTCATAGCTTCCATGCAGCCTTATCATGCGATTGACGACGGGCGCTGGGCCGAAAAACGTATCGGAGTAAACCGCGTGCGGACGACTTACGCGCTTCGCTCGCTTCTGGATTCGGGCGCAAACTTAGCGTTTGGGACAGACTGGACAGTCGCGCCGCTCAATCCGCTGCTCACGATTTACGCAGCGGTCACGCGCCGCACGCTCGACGACGCGAATCCGCAAGGGTGGATTCCTGAAGAGAAGATAACGGTTGAAGAGGCAGTGCGCGCCTACACCGTAGGCTCGGCTTACGCAGAGTTCTCGGATGATTTGAAAGGCACAATCACGCCCGGCAAACTCGCAGACATGGTTATCCTCTCGCGCGACATATTCGAGATTGACCCAATAGAGATTGAGCACACGGAAGTCCTGGCAACAATCATGGACGGTAGAGTGGTTTATGAATCAGCTATAAGCTAGAACTCATCTCATAAATAGCTTATTGTTGCTGGGAGCCGCATAAACATTGGCTCAAAATGATGCTGCAACTATTTATGGGATGGCTTCTAATAAGGATAAATCCTATGACTCGCAAAAACTTCGCGCTCACAGTCGCGCTCCTTTTTCTATCGTTTCTCCTTCCATCATTCGCGCAAAGGAGAAGTAATTCTCAACCGCCCGCAATCGAAGTGGCAGCGCAAACGAGCGCATTGCAGGGGCTTGTAAACAGGGCGGCGCAGAGGGCGGTCGAGCGTTTCGCCAGTAAAAATTTTACGGAAAGTAATCTTTCAATCACGCTCATTGACCTGCGCGATGTAGGGCATCCTGTTCAGGCCAGTTTTCGCGGCGAGGAGCGCATTTATCCTGCGAGCGTCGTGAAGCTCTTTTATCTGGCTGCGGCGCACAGGTGGATGGAGGACGGAAGGATAAGAGAGACGGACGAACTGAAGCGCGGGCTGCATGACATGATTGTTGATTCGTCTAACGACGCTACGCAGTTCATACTTGATGTTCTGACCGATACGACGAGCGGGCCGGAACTCGCGCCCGACCAGATGAGGAAATGGGCTTACAAGAGAAATGCCGTGAATCGCTATTATGATTCGATGGGTTACAGGAACATCAACGTCAATCAGAAAACTTTTTGCGAAGATTCCTACGGGCGCGAGCACGCATTCCGAGGCGCGCACGGCGAGAACCGTAATAAGCTGACGACGAACGCTACGGCGCGTCTTCTGATGGAGATTGCAACGGGCAGGGCTGTCAGCCCGGCGCGCAGCGCGCAGATGATGGAATTGTTGAAGCGAGATTTTTCGGGGACGAGCAACGACCCGGACGATCAGGGACACGGATTCACAGGAATTGCGCTCGCGCCCGGCGCGCGGCTGTGGTCGAAAGCCGGTTGGACAAGCACAACGCGCCACGATGCAGCCTATATTGAATTACCGAACGGCGCGAAGTTTGTCTTAGTCATCTTCACAACCGATCACGCTAACGAGCGGGACATCATCCCGACAATCGCGCGCGTGATACTTGAAGAATTCAATCATTGATCCAACGAATCAACGACTTAATGAATTGCAGTCAGTACCGCCTGCGGTAGCTTGATATTATTCGCTCGTCCTTCCCTGATTCTGTCGCTCAATCATCCATTGCGGGTAGAGCGTATGCGGTTTTGTAGTAGCGGAAATGCGCTCGACCTCTTCGGCTGAAAGCTTTATCTCTGCTGCCTTCAGATTATCTTCCAGTTGCGACATCTTGTTTGCGCCGATGATGATTGATGTGACTCCGGATTGAGCCAGAAGCCAGGCCAATGCAACCTGCGCTATGCTCACGCCTTTCTCTTTTGCTATCTGGTCAAGCACGTCAACGGCGTCGAAGCCGCGCTCTTCGTCAATGGGCGGGAAATCGAAACTTGTTCGACGAGCGCCTTCAGGGCTGGGATTGTCGCGCCTGTATTTCCCGCTAAGAAAACCGCCGGAGAGCGGAGACCAGGGCAGCACGCCCAAGCCCTCTTCACGACAGAGCGGCAGCAATTCGTGCTCAAGATCACGACCGACGAGAGAGTAATAGGCTTGAAGCGAGACGAAACGTTCCCAGTCGTGAGCGTCCGACACGGCGAGCGATTTCGCAAGATGGCGCGCAGACCAGTTTGAGCAGCCTAAGTAACGAACTTTCCCCTGACGAACCAGATCATCCAGAGCGCGCAGAGTCTCTTCAATAGGAGAGCCTACGTCCCAGCCGTGAACCTGATAAAGGTCTATGTAATCAGTTCCCATGCGACGCAAACTGGCTTCGCACGATGCTATGATATGTTTGCGCGACAATCCGACGTTGTTTATGTCGCCCGTGCCGTTTTGCGCGCCCTCGGTCATAGCGCTGCGAACTTTCGTCGCAATCACAACCAGATCACGCGCAACCCCAGAGTTCTTGATTGATTGACCCAGAATCTCTTCCGATTCGCCGTAAGAATAAACGTCTGCGGTGTCGAAGAAATTCACTCCGGCTTCCAATGAGCGGCTCACCATCTGGTCTGCGCCCTTCTGGTCAACTTCGCCAATGTTGTAGAAGCGCGTGCCGAACGTCATCGTGCCAAGACAGATTTCGGAAACTTTCAGACCCGTGCGACCTAACCGCTTGAAATTCACAGTTGTCTCTCCTTGAAGTTTTGGATGAAAATAGCACGACTCTGAAAGAAACAGAAATTTAGGGGAGGTGTTACACGAGATGGCAGCCAACCCGCAGGGGACGACTGAGCAGGTAGAAGAGTTAAAGCAGCATGAGGATGTCAAACGTGCGCTAAAGCAGACGGCAGGAGTGCAGCAGCCGCAAGAGCCTGTCGAGGTGAAGACCAAAGAGAAAGTTTTCATAGGCACATACGTCCTGTTGCTCGTCTCGCTAGGCGGTCTCTACTATCTGCTGAGCCTGGGCGTGCTGACGTTCGGGTTCGCCAGCAGGTACGTGCCTTTTCTTCAGAGAGCTACTCGCGGGGCTATGCTCGTCGTGCTTGTGCTGGCTCTGGAACAACTGGTGGCCGTTTATCTCATAGGTCGCCTTGACGACGCAGTTCCCAGATACAATCTGAAACGAATCGTTCGTCTGTTCGTGGTGTTGCTCATCATCCTGATAGCCTTCTCGGTTATCTTCGTCACGTGGTACACGACGCTCTTCTCGCTCGGAGTTATCTCGTTCATCCTGGGCTTCGCGCTTCAGGCTCCGGGCACCAGTTTTCTGGGATGGATTTACATTCTGGTGCGCGCGCCTTACAGGGTCGGCGACCGCATCAAGATAGGCAGCGCTACGGGCGACGTGATTGACGTGAGCTACCTTGATACAACGCTGTGGGAATTCGGTGGCGACCTGCTTTCTTCGGATCATCCATCGGGTCGCGTGATAAAATTTCCGAACTCGAATGTGCTGAATACCTCGGTCTTCAACTATTCCTGGCCGCTCTTTCCATATGTCTGGAACGAGATAAAGTTTCAGGTCGCTTACAACAGCGATCTGGAGTTCATAGCAACGACGATGCAGGAAGTTGTTGAAGAAGAACTGGGCGAAGCGATGATGGAGCGGGTGAAAATTTTCAGAGACTTGCTGGCGCAGACGCCCGTAGACCAGTTGCAGGTTAGAGAGCGCCCGTCCGTTCTGTTCCGCGTGAGCGACAACACGTGGCTGGAAGCCATTGTGCGTTACGTCGTTCCGCCGCGCGAGGCCGGAAGGATAAAGACTGCGTTGATAAAGAAGCTGCTCGAAAAACTGAACGAAGAGCCGGAGAAGGTCTGCTTCCCGAAGGGGAACATGAGATAAGGGAAGAAAAAACGGATTGCGGGAACAACACGCGCTGGCTGGTGTCTAAAATTGCGAAAGAAGTTGGAAGTATGCATTAAAAGAATTAAGAGCGGAAGTGTGTGCGTGAAGAGGAGCGCGTGATGAAAGAAAAAGATGCTAACAACGCAAGGCCGTTCATAAACGTGACGCCGCTGATTGACGTGCTGCTCGTGCTGCTGATTATTTTTATGGTCGCTTCGCCGCTAAAGCCCGCGCGCTTTGAGACAAAGATTCCTTCAGAACCAGAGAACAGACTTCAGAACATTAACCCATCTCCTGATATGCTCGTCGTGACAATCAAACCCGACCTTCATCTGAAACTAAATGGTCTTGACGACATGGGGTCGGTCAGCGACACGTCGAAGCTGAGCGCGAAACTCGCGGAAGTTTTCCGCGAGCGCGTAGAAAATCGCGCTTATCGTTACGAGATGGAGACGAGGGACGATCTTTCGTATGAAGAGAGAATAGAGAGAACGGTCTTCATCAAAGCTCCTCGCACGCTGGCTTACGGCGACGTTGCTAAGGTGATTGACGGCATCAAGGTCGCGGGCGCTAAGCCTGTGGGATTGCAGGTTGATGGTCTGGATTAGCTTTCGATTAGAGAAGAGTTTTTATCACCCCCGCCCGCCGCTCAAATCAAAATGCCCCGCCTTCACTGCGAAGCCCGCTACACACTCGCGTAGCGGGCTTCGTCTTTATCTTCCTGCCCCGTGAAAGATTTTAGCTGTAGCCGCCAAAATTCTGTGGCGATGGCGGAGGAGGCGGTTGATAACCCGCTCCCTGTTTCCTCTTCTCGAAAATCGGAACCGAGAGGAGACCGCCCAGAGCGCCGAAGACCACCAGCCCTATGAACGACCCGACGCCGCTCAGCAAGATGTAACCGGCTGGGCCAAGTTCAGTGCTGCCTATGTTCGAGTGCATACTGC
>DATHJK010000461.1:0-6526 GCA_035316225.1 Pyrinomonadaceae bacterium | reverse complement strand
ATCATTTCAGTCTTCTCAAATACTCTTCTGCTGCGCGCTTGTCGCGTTTCGTCTCGAAAGCCCATGACGGCTCAACGGGCGCTCTCAATATTTCCTCAAGCTGCTCCTTCGCTTCGTCCGGCTTCCCTTCATCAATCAACATCTCGGCGAAATAGATTCGCGTGACGGTGTTCGCTGGCGCTAAAGCTATCGCATCTTCAAAATTCGCGCGGGCGCGTGTGCGATTGCCGCCGAAGATTTTCGGTAGCTTATGTTCCAGACGCGCCAGAACTCGCAATGGCGCGGCGGCGTGGTAAGCCGGATTGATTCGCGCGGCAAGCCTTAGAGCGCGGCGCGCTACGAGCGCATGGCGTAATGCGCGAAAAGGTCTCTCGGTTTGGGCCAGCAGTGCAAGGTTGACGCCGAGCCAGAAGTGGGCTTCGACCCGAAAGGGTTGATCTTGAGAGGCGCGCTGGCAAGAGCCTGCTCCGCGCTGATGCAACGAGCGACGCTCGCCCTCTCTTTCAGCTTCCTGTCCAAGAAAGAAGAGTGCGCGCCCCTCGCGCCAGGCTACTTCGTAATCGCTTGACTGCTCCGCGCTCTCTAAAAGCTCAACGCACGCGCGCACGTTTCCTGTCTCGCCGCGCTTCTCGTATAGCGCGTCCGCTCGTGCAAGGATTTCTGCCAGCGTCTGTTTCATGGAAAGTTGCAGCCCACGCGCTCCAGGCTTCGCTTGAAAGCATCTGAAACTTTGACGAAGCGCAGGGCAGAGGCGCAGAATACGCACAAAGCCGGGGAGCGCTCAAGGCCGGTAGAACAAATTTTACGAAGCGCTCGTTTAGTAGGGTAAGAACCGATTTGAAGAGTGAGGGGTTAAAGCTCAATGGCTTTCAATAGAGAAGAGGCGGTCAAGAGCGCGCGGGCCGATCTTGCCAAACGGCTTGGAGTCTCTGAAAACGAGATTCGTGAAGAGGCCGTAGAGCAGACGGACTTTCCAGACATGGCGCTCGGCGCAGCCGCGAAGGGCGAGATGAGCGGCCAGATGATTACGCCCGGCCTGCGCATACGCCTGAGCGCCGAAGGACACGGAAGCCACGAGTATCGCGCCAACGAACAGCAGATTCGTCTCTACAATTTCAAGGGGAAAAACTATAGGATTTGAGTCGAGAGTCAAGACTCCAGACTTGATTTTGAGGTGAAGTAATGAACAGGCAGAATTTTCTCGGACATCTTGCATTGGCGGTCACGCTTATTCTAATGGCCGCGTTTCTGGGTCAAATCAGGCACTGGCGTCGGGAATGGCGCTCGAATCATCACCACTATTCATGTAATGGCGGCGGTGGCCCTGTGGTTGCCAGGCCGGAGATGGCCGAAGTCATAGTAAAGTTTCGCGCGGGCACTTCGCTCGAACAGATGAAATCGGTTGCGAGTCGCTTTCATGATCGTCTGGAAGACCAGTACGAGTTCATTGACGGCGAGGCCGTGATGGAAGATTTGGACGGGGAGAGCGCTGAGCAGGTCGCAAATGAATATAGCGCGCTCACGGATTTGGTCGAATACGCCGAGCCGAATTCCGAGATTCATCTTGACCCGATGGAAAATCAGGATTATGCGGGCGCGCTCTCTGCGTATAACCGTGTAGCCCCGGACTCTCTGTTGAATGACCCTATGTTCGGCGATCAATGGTCGCTTGAGAATACTGGGCAGCGCGGTGGTAAAGCCAAATCAGACATAAGCGCGGTGGAGGCGTGGCAGACAACACAGGGCGATGATGATGTGGTAGTAGCCGTGCTCGATAGCGGCGTTGATTACACTCATCAAGATTTGGTCAACAACATCTGGACTCGCCCGGCGAACATGGCCGCTTACTCGGATGCGCAACTGGGCACGGTTGACGACCTGCACGGCTTCAACGCCGTTGCGAACACGGGCGATCCCATGGACGACAACGGGCACGGCACGCACGTAGCCGGAATCATAGGCGCGGAAGGCGATAACGATATAGGCATCGCTGGCATCAACTGGAAAGTCCAGATCATGCCGCTCAAATTCATGTCGGCGGGCGGCTTCGGCACTACGGGCGACGCGATCAAAGCAATCAACTACGTGATTGAGCGCAAGCGCGATGGCGTCAACGTTCGCATCATTAATGCCAGTTGGGGTTCTACGCAGAACTCTCGCGCGCTGCGCGATGCGATTAAGAAGGCTGGCGACGAGGGAATACTTTTCGTTGCGGCCAGCGGAAATTCGAGCGCGAACTCAGACCGCACCCCGCACTATCCAGCCGGATACAAACTGCCGAACGTAATTTCTGTGGCGGCCACAGACCGCAACGATCAGATTGCCTCGTTCTCTAACTACGGCGCGAAGAGCGTTCACATCGCAGCGCCCGGCGTAGAGATTCTGAGCACATGGCTCGGCAATCAATTCCGCGAAGCGTCCGGCACTTCAATGGCCTCGCCCGAAGTCGCAGGCGTCGCGGCTCTGATAGTTGCAAGAGAGCCGAACATCTCTGTCGAAAACTTGCGCGAGCGTATTCTCAATTCAGTTGACCGTCTTGATTCTTTGAGCGGCAAAGTCTCTACGGGCGGGCGACTGAACGCGGCGAAAGCCGTCGGCGCTCAGTAAAGCGCGCGAGCGGTCACAAAGAAGCTGTTTAAGTCGAAAGCCTCTTCAGTCATTAAGATTGAAGAGGCTTCTTCTTTGCCTGTTCGGCAAAGCCCTCGGCTGTAGAGATAGCTATGCGTTATTGCAGAAGCAAAACCCATCGCAGGAGCAATTCGGACAGCAGTTCGAGTTGTTCTGGCATGGTGTACCCTGTCCACCACATGAGGCTGCATCGGCGGCTGTAGGCGCGACAATAGAAGTGACTAAAGGAAGGCTTACAGCCGCGGCAATCCCCAGCGCTCGAATCGCATCGCGGCGCGATATACGCGCGGGCTTCACAGTCCCGGCCAGCGGCTCTTCCAATAGATGAGATTTATGCAACTGCCCGAGCGCAAACCATACCACTTGGTCTTGCGCTGCCATCTTCGTCTCTCTTTCTAAGAGCCGAACCATCTTTGCAACGCTTGTTCGCCCGTCGCAATGTTTCCAGATGAATGCGGCAGTGCGATTGAGACAATGGGCTTCGTTACGGCTCTCATCATATACCAGGGTTTCATCCGCTAATTCCTTGAAGATGATCTGATCGGTTCGCGCTCTTGGCGTCTGGTAATCCATCCCACTCATGTCGGGAACTCCTTTGTAAAAGGATGAGTTGGAAGCGATTGCGCTTGCTCCCGCGAGGTACGTTTACTTCTCTGATGATTAATGACAAAAGGCGGATTAAGGAGATAAGGCGGGCAGTTTGTCCGGCCTGGTCTACTTAATCCTATCCGCTCTGGACTCTAACTTCGCGCAAGAATATGCCGCCCCATCGTGGCGAGTCAATAACTATTTGCAGTGTAGAGGGGAATCCCGAATCCGTTTTGCGTAGTATTTGGATAGAGGCTCGGAGATTTGAACCGATTCGCAGGGCGCTCTCTGTAAGTGCGGCGACAATATTCTGCTGATGCGTAGAAGCCGCATGTTTGCTGGCTCATAAAGGTATAGCAACGCTCAATTACTACACTTCTCGCTCTCGGGTAGTGGGTCAAATTCATCAAGAGAGCAATTGAAAACATCTTTGCGTTCTAGCTTTGCGCCTCCAGCGTGAGAAAAAGGTTTCACGCTCTTAGACGCTGGAGGCGCTAAGAGAGAGAGTTGAGTATGCCTGTAGATATTCTGTTCAAAAGTGAACATGACCCACACTCGCTCTCGCCATAACTTGCGTGTTAAGCTTCGAATGTGTGATGATTTATTTTTAAGGGAACCCCTCAATAAACAATCTACTCGCACTGATCTTTAAGGAGAGTCGAAAGAGTGAAAGCGGAATTGGAGCAGTTGATCGCTTTACAGAACACGGACACACGCATACGCAGGCTAAAGGCAGACATAGAGGCCATCCCGCAAAGGCGCGCCGAGATCGAAAACGAATTCGATCAGCGCGCCTTTGAAATTCGCGCGCTCGAAGCCGAGCGGGACGAAGCCCAACAAACGCGCTCACGTCTGGAAACAGAAATCTTTGAACATAGGACGCGAGCCGAAAGAGCTGACCGCAACCTGATGTCCTCGAAGAACGCGCACGAGTACGAGGCGGCCATACGTGAGGCCGACGCCGCGCGCAAGACCATCTCGCAGTTGGAGACGACGCTTCTGGAAAAGATGGAAGCGATTGAGCAGGCAGAGAACCAGTTGAAGGAGCGCCAGCCCGAAATAGAGCGGCTGCGCACGGAGATGGAGCAGCGCTTGAAGGAGTTGGATGAGCAGACCAGCAGCGAGAACGAAGAGATAAAAGCGCGCGGCGCAGAACGCGCGCAGATTTTCGCGGCGCTTCCGAAACAGATGGCCGCACTCTACAACCGCATCAGCACTCGCATACGCGACGGCATCGCAGTGGCGGAGGCGCGCAACGGCTCGTGCTCGGCCTGCTTCATGGCGCTCAGGCCACAGGTCATGGCAGAAATTCGGCGCGGCGCAGAGGTCATCACCTGCGACAATTGCAATCGCATACTCTACTACGTGCCAGCCGAGCAGAAAGCTACGGAAGCCTCCGCAACGGTCACGCCCAACGTGGCAGCGTGAAAGGGATGAGGGCGGAGGGATGAGGGATGAAATGGGTTGAGCCTATTGCGTGTTGGCGCTTTAACTTCTTCTTATTCATCCCTCCGCCCTCATCCCTCATCCCTCCGCCCTACCTTCCAGTGCTGGAGAGATAAGCCTTGAGAAAGGCGCTCCACTGGGTCTTTTTGGTGAACTCAAGGTTAGTGTCGTAGAGGTTGATGATCTGTTTGGTCGGGAAGTAGATTGCAAGGCCGTGCGAATTCTTCACGTTCGTGCCTTTGAAGCCTGAGTTGAGCACGAACCCTTGAGCGCCGATTACGTCCATCACACCTTTGCACGCAGCCGTAATCTCCGCATCGCTTACGCTCTGCCGAAGCAGTTCGCAGAAATCGTAAAGGTCTATGTTGTCCTCTACGTCGTAGGATTGAACCCTGTGGCGCGCCAGCACAATCTGTGTGAGCACATTCGGATTGCTCAGCTTGCCCTTCAACGCCTTCGCTAGTCTGTCAACGGCCTCTGCCATCAAGTCGGATTTCGTAAGATCGCACGCCGCCTGTGTCACCCCTGCATTTGCCGGATACGATGCCATGTAGTTGTTGACGATTGTAACGGCCAATTCCTGCGGCGTTGCCGTGGGCTTTCCGGCCAGGTAACCCAGGATTGTATCGTAAGGCCAGCCGTCGCCCGGCTCCGTCTGCTCCGAGCCGATGGTGACCAGCGCATCCTCGCGCAGTTGATAGCAGACTTCCGCCATGCTCATCAGGCATGCATCCATGCCGAGTATGTCCAGCGGGCGGCCAAGCTTTTTATGCACGGAGCTTACGACCTTGCGCAACTCTATATTGTCCAGAAAGTCTTCCGCGTCGTCGTCCAGACAGATGGCTCTGAGGATGACTCCGCTGCTGCGCGGGTCTTCTTCGACGCGCATGGGCTGCGATAAAGCCTGTTCGATTGTCGAGCGGAAGAGAGCGCGCTTGAATCTCTTGCCAACGGTGCGCAGCCTTCGTGTCGAGACGCTTGCGCCCGCAATGCCTCGCACTGCGTCCACAACCTCGCCGCGCCGCGTGATGTCTGCACGCAAACTTCGGCGCGCCGTGTGATAAATGTCCGTATCGTCCCAGCCCTCGCCGTGATTCCATAGCACCACGATGTAACGTTTTGCGGGATAGTTCTTGAGTCCCCAGTTGATGAAATCTTCCAGCACTTTGGGGTCACCCATGTTCGTCTCGCCGAGCGTCTGAACCACGTCGTTGCTGGAAACGCCCCCTTTGCGCACGTAGTAACGCCTGGTGTGGTGATTGTTGCCGCTGCGGTCGTACTGCACTACGACGCTGACCTTATCGGTCGAGCCTATCTTTTTCATCTCCTTAAGATCGGCCATGCCTGCGCTATCCAGATTATTATCGCCGCACATGTAGACCATCATCGTCCACTCTTTTTTAACGAGCTGTTTCGATGCGCCCTTTTTGGCCGAACTCTTCTTCGCCGGGGACTTTTTGGCAGCGCTCTTTTTAGCCGGGCGATTCTTGCCCGATTTTTTTGCCGGGAGCTTCTTCCCTGCTTTTTTAGTAGCCATGATTATTTATCTCCTTATTACGAGGATGGTGAGAGACGAATTTTCGTGTTCGTGTGCCGGTTCATTTTGCGAGGGGCGTCTCTTTTCTCGGATGATGGATCAGCGAGCGCGCTAAGTCTGGCCGCTACGGTCTAGTCCGCCTGATCCAGCGAATTTTCAGAAAGAGCCGATGAAAGAATTCTTCTCTTGACAGCGTGAGAAGGCACAGGGCATTCAACGGCTATGAGAAACGGCGACGGTCTGGTCTCCCGCACAAAAAGCTGTGAGTGAAGAGTCCCGGTGACCGCCGGCGCGTCGTGTCTGGTTGAAGTGTCAAAGTTTCCGCAA
>DATHJK010000460.1:0-18329 GCA_035316225.1 Pyrinomonadaceae bacterium | reverse complement strand
GCTAGTGTCCAGTTTCGGCGTTCCGTCCATGTTCAGGAGGTCTGGGCCAACTGTGAATAGCTGCAACACCTCGCGCGCGTAATTCTCGTTCGGATTGACGCGGCTGTTGCCCGCCATATCAAGGTAGCGCCCCATCGCGGGGTTGAGCGTAATCTCAAAGAGCAACTGTCGAAAATTTCCGAATGCGTTTCTATCCAGAGTCTGAAGGTAGGTAGCCATCCAGCTAGGCTGCGCTATGTCTCTGCCGGAGACTACGAATATCTGGTGTAGCGCTAATGCTACGCGCTGTCTGAGTTGATCCTGACCAGACATCGCGTTCTTAAAGAACCTGTTCTGTAGCGGGTAGGTGGAATAGTTCTGCTGAAGGCAGTCGAAGCGCTTGCTTGTGTTGTTAGGGTCTTCGGGGCAACCCACCTGATCGTCCAGAGGGTAGAGCGGCTGGCTCAGGTAACTGGACGCGGGCGCAGCGAACTGCTCATTCAAGTAGGCTCGAAAGCCGATTGCTTGCACGCGCGGGACTTCCCGTACAGTTGGCCCAAAAGTGGCCTGTTCAAAAAAGCGCACTGTGTCTGCGCTTGTGGCCGCGCCTGTGTAAGTGTCCAGCGGCGGGATGGGTGCGGGCGGAATCTGAGGTGGCGGCGTGGGCTGAGCGCCAGCGTCATCAACGGGGCCGCCGCCCGCGTGCCCCACACTCAAGCGCACGCGGTTGGTCTGTATGCCGTGCAGCGTTAAGCTTACGAGCACGTCGCCCGCGTCGCTCAAATCTTCGCCGAGCACGACGATGATTTCGGTGATTCCTTCAAAGCCCGGCACTTGCCCTGCGAACTCTACCACTAACTGATGATGCTTACTTTGCGCGTCCTCTGCATCCACTTTGAAATTTCCGGGGTCTTCGCCCGCGAACATGTATATGTTCATTGCGAAGATCATGACACGTGTTCGATTGTCCGCGCCCAAGTTTACAGGGGATTTCAGGGAGAAAGGCCCTGACCTCAAAGTCACCGATTCGAGCGCTACTGCGCGCGTGGAAGTCTGCTCGCTCAGAAGAGTGGGGCGTCCCGGCGCTGCCCGTGCAAAAGTGGGCGCGCCGAAAATAACGAGCACAGGAAAGAGCGCACTTAAAGAGAGGGCTAATTTGAACGGGGCAGACCGCATGACTTAAAACTCTCTACTCGCAGAAAGGCTAACCGAAGAAGAGACAGAAAAGAGCAGAGCGGACGCGGGCATAGTAACAGATTCCTGGTAGGCTGAATAGCTAATGAACCGTATGTCGTGGCGCGGAGGCTCCGGCTGCTTGCAGCTAATCAAAATATCTGAAGCCTACGCGCAGGCTGTTCAGTATGGAAACTGGCAGCGCCCAGACGAGCAGCAATGAGAGCAGAGCGTGTGAGAGAGCAAGGGCGAAAAGATTCGGCGCGCGTTGATAGATGAAAGCCCAAAGTAGACCGCCCGCGAACGTCGCCAGCGTAAGCCAGGGGTTTGGCAGATGTAGAAGCGCGAACGCACATGCCACCAGCAGAAGGCTGCGCCAATTTTTGCCCCAGAGAATCTGCGCGCGGCGATTGATGAAGCCTTGCAGCGCGTACTGCTGCAAGAGCGCCCAAAGGGGGAGCCACAGAATCCACTGCCACTTTTGCGGCTTGGTCGAATAAAAACCTCCTGTGAGTTTTCCTGTAAGAATGATGAGAAGCGCGCTGAAGATCACGGGGATGATTAGCAGGCGAGCAGCAGCCCGGAAATTGTCCAGACGCCAGCCAATCACGCGCACAGTCTCGCCGCGAGCGCGATGCGAGAGGAAGATTAGCGCAAACGCAAGGCTGAGCGGCACGGCTCCGATTAGTTTGCTCTCCCCCGCAATGGGACGAACAACCCACTCTGCCAACATGAAAGAGATTACGATGGAAGCTATTTCCCACGCGGCGATTGCTCTGTTGGATAAGACGCTTACAGGCTCGCCCTCGCCAGGCGCGCGCGGTTTCTCCTCTTTGACTGTTTCCTGAAAGCTCAAATTTTAATCTCCACGAGCGCCGGACTATGACGAAATTTCTATCGCTCTACATTAAACTTGATAGGCTCGCCAATCATCTGCAAAGCGCGTCGCGTGCCTTGGCCGCTCGCGTGTACCGCATAGACGCGCGCCTCGTGCTCGCCCGCCGCAAGCGTGGGCGCGTTGAAAGAGAACCCGTGCCTTTCGTCGTTACTCTTACCGGCCAGCACAAGGTCTGGTCTGGGATAATCCGCCGCGCGGCTCTCTACGAAGTGATCGTCAACGTAAAGCTGCACCTCCACTCGCTCATCCGGCTGAGACCGGTCTATAGCCCATCCTCTCATTCCCTGCTGCCCGGCCTCGTCGAACCAGCCGCGAAAGTGCGGATTGAACGCCGAGTAATAGAAGCCGACAGCGAAGACGCCGACGATTATCACATCCGCGATTGACTTGATAACGAGGTAACGTGCAAGGCGTGAAAGATGTGGAATCGTTACAGATTTAGAAAGGCTTGAGTCCATTGTCGGAATAGAGATCGAATACTAGATTAACTTGAGACCGCAGAGCAGACACGAGCGCACGGCAGAAGGCGCGTAGGGTTTCAAATCTGTAATCTCGAATTTGAAATTAAACATTTGAACTCTCTGAATCTCCTATGAAACCAAACTTTATTGACCAGCGGCTTCGACCGTCGCAGACGCTCTCTCGTCCAATTCATAAACGTCGGCTGCATGCACGTTGCCAACCCTTATGCTGAAAGCGGGCGCGTATGATTGACGCACATTTCTTAAAAGCTCCAGATTCGTGAAATAGCGCCGCCCTCGCGCATCAACTATGAAATCTCCCGCGCCGAGTTCTTTCACCTCAGCAGGGTCGGAGAGCGCGACCGGGATAAGATCAGGACGAGCAGCTTGCCGCGCATAAAAGGCCGCGACAGTCGGAACCTCGCTCGCAACATGCGCGCCCTGTTTGGCGCGCGCAGCAATCCCCTTCATCACATCGCGCATGTAGGCATCATAAAACTCGTCCTGCGGAAAGTAGTAGCCCGCACCGGTCTGGCCTCCGCCGAGCGCGTTCGTGTAGAGACGGTAGTAAGGCGCTGCGCTCGCTGATGCCCGGACGGAAGAGAGCGCAACCAGCAAGGCAAACGCCGCGACAGCATAAGGCTTCAAATTGTCTCCGCCAATGAATCGCGCGACGTGGCGTCCGACAAACTGAATGCCAATCGCGGCTGTGATGAAAACGACCGGCAGCTCAGGCGTGAAGTAGCGCGTGAACTTGCCGCCGACGAAGATGAACGGCGCAAAACCTATGACCGTCCAGAAGAGCAGGAAGTAGCGACCGTCGCCCAGCCTTTTTCTGAACAGCAGCGGCAAGCCCGTCAGAAACGCCGCGATGGTCGCGGGCGGCAGCTTCACAGCCATGAAAACGAAATAGAAGTACCACGGCACGCCGTTGAACCAGTCCATCAATTTGTGCCTGTGTATAGTGCCCATGAACTCGTAGCCGTTATGTCCCACATGCTTGTAGCTGGCAAACGTGAGCGCCGCGCGCCATGTGCCCGGCAGCAGGATAGTCAAATTGCACAGCAGGAACGTAGCGCCCATGATGCCGAAGAAGAGAAGAAAGCGCGGCTTTCCCAGTCTCCACTTCGTAGCTTTGACTTCCTGAAAGATGTGGTAGTAAGCGATGCTCGCCGCAAAATAGCCGGGTAAATATTTCGAGGCCATCATCGCGCCGAAACAGGCAGCCGCGAGCCAGTAATAGATGTAAGGCTTCTCGCGCCCGCGCTCGGCCACGCGCTGACTGCGCAGCCAGAAAACATTTGCGAGCAGAAAGAAGAAGAGAAGAAAAGTGTCTTCCTTTGCGATTCGATTGAATGCTATTGCGCTCGGATCGAAAGCCCAGAGCGCTGCCGATATGAAAGCGACTTCCACTCCGAAAAGCTCCGCAGTGACTAGAAAGAGCACAAGCACGGCGAGGGAACCGAATATTACGGAAGGCAGGCGCAGCGCGGTTTCGACTGTGACTTGCAGATCGGGATGTGCTGCGACGAAAGCCGTCCCGTTCCATCTCTCCGCCGCGACTACGCTCACAGTCAGCAACGCTTTCATCAACAACGGGTGTTCGCCGTTGGCACCGGTCAATCCGTGTGCGCGATAATCCTCGACCGCTTCAAGCTTATTCAACTCGTCTTCGCTCAACCCTTCGGCGCTCAGGCGCGTTGCGCGTAGATAGAAACCTCCCACGACCAGCAGCGCCAGCATCACCGTCAAAAGCGTGCGACTGAGCGAGCGCCCGCCCGCCCCGGCGAACAACTCCGGCCTCAACCCCGCCGTCACTACAGGCATAGTCGTTGCTGACAAAATCCCTTGAAACTCCTTTTCGCGTCTTTCGGGCACACGCGAATAGATGAAATGGGCACGTGCCGTCCTGCGGCAAAGGGCGTAAGCTTATACCGATTCGGAGTTGCCCGGCAACCTCACAGGAATTTAAGAAAATAGCCCGAGGGGACTTGCAATTCGGCGGAAAATCGGCCAAACTTTGCGACGTTTTAAGCGTGAGTCTCTATCTGCCTGGCCTGCACATCAATCAGTTAGGCCAGATAGAAAAGTTCCCCGGTCACTCCTCTGACTGAAAGCTTTCTACGAGACTCGGTGGCTGAAACATTTACTCATTACGCCACCATAGAAAATTTTCCGGGCAGGACAGACTCTCGAAAACCTTCGTCTTCAGTCCGTAAAGCCCGCTTGACGAGCAGAAGTTTGAAAGGAGAGACCTTATAAATGGCAGCAGAGCTTAAGCCACCGACCGACACGGCGACTCCGCCCCCGTTCAGGATTGACGAGAAACTTCATCAGCTTCTTTACACGCCGAAGTCCAGGCCAACACTTGAAGCGTTGCCGGAGCCGGAAGTGCTGCCGGAGCCTCCGTACCCGATTCACCCGGACCCGCAGCCCATGTCTAAGAAGGAGTACCAGAAACTAAACGCCATACGCACGTGGAAGACATGGGGATCGCCATACTTCAAATCGCTCTATCATCGCGGCGAATTGCGACCAATCATCCCTTACCTGTTCACAGAGTGGAAATGCAATTACGACTGTCACTACTGCTGGTCGTACAACAACAAGGTCAAGGGCATGACGGAAGATGTTGCGAAGCGCTCGATTGACTGGCTGCATTCCATAGGCTCGCGCGTTCTGGCATTGATGGGCGGCGAACCACTCCTTCGCCCGAAGTTCATTCACAAGATCGTTCACTACTCTGCGAAGAAAGACATCTTCGTTTACCTGCCGACCAACGGTCGTCTGATGAAGCCGGATGTAGTTGATCGTCTGGGCGATGCCGGCATTGCGACTGTGAACCTCGCGGTTGACTCCGTGAAGGATCGTAAGCAACTGCCGAAGGCGCTTGAGCCGATTCGCCAGTATGTTGATTATCTGGTGAAGCGCCAACATCACTACGGCTATACAGTGATGTTCAATATCAACATCACGCGCATCAACATTGAAGATGTGAAAGAGTTGACCATGATTGCCCACGATATGGGCATCGCCAGCGACTATCACATCAACGAGACGCCGATGATGGAGCAGACACACTTCAAGCATCTCGACGAGAACAGCACGTACCTGACGCCGGAAGACTGGCCCAAGGTTGACGATCTGCTCGACTGGCTCGATGCCAAGCGCCATCAAGAGGGCTTCAAGATGGTCAACCAGTCGAAGCACATGCAGGATATGAAGCAGTTGATGCGCGGCGAAGTGCCGCCGTGGGGGTGCCGCGCCGGTCAGAACTCGCTCATCGTCCGCACGGACGGCACGCTCGCTCCCTGCTTCCCCATGTATTCGGCCACGCATGACTGGGGCACTATTGAGAATCCGAAGTTTGAGGTTGCGCAGTTGGACGAGATGAAAAAGGAGTGCTCGAAGCATTGTCTCTCGACCTGCAACTACATACTGGCCTATTGCTACGATACCAAGCGCGTGCTGAAATGGATCATGAAGCAGGCCATGAACGGTTTCCGTGGCTCGATAGACACGATTCAGTAAAGTTGCTTCGCAAGAGATTAGCTCTGGCGGAAAACCCGTAGCGCTTTCAACGAAAGCTCAAAGGCCGGAAGAATATTCTTCCGGCCTTTGAGCTTTTTTCTACTTCTTCAACGCTTACGGTCATCTCCTTCGCGTGTATGTCAGGTCGTACGTAACGTTCCACGTTTGGCCGTCGTCCGGCGAGGTTTCACCTAGCTGCCTCACTCTATCCTGCCCCAGATTGAACAGAGTCATTCTGATTTTAGTTGGTTTGCCCTGGCGCGGATGCGACTCGCCCTCGAAGCGCATAGCGCCGTCTCTATATTCGCCTATGAAGTAGGCGGAGCCGCCAGAGTTATCCACCCACGTCTGCCGCCACTTGTTGATTGTCGCATCGTAATAACTGAAGCTCTTGCCGGTGTATGTGCCTTGCGTGTAGTTCTCAAAAACCACGCACTGGCTGACGATGGACTGAATACTGCTTGAAGCGGGCGGGCTTCCCTGCGGCCCTCTTACATCCCATTCACCTACCCAGAAATCGAACTGCCTGTAATCAGGTATGCTTGTGCACGGAGCAGCGTTGATGCCGGCATTCTTCACTACGACTGCGAACTCCGCATCGCCGTGCAAGGAAGCAAAATCTGCGTCACCGCTCAACTGGTCTGGCTGCGAGAAACCTGCTGCTGCGGCCTTTTGCAGCCACTCTAAAGCTTTCGCCTTATTGCCCAGTCGCGCGTAAGAGGCGGCGGCGTTGTACATCGCGCCGGGAATGCTGAGTATCTGGGAAGCGTGCTCGAAGGCGGCTGCCGCCTGCTCGTACTTGTTCATTGAATAGAGGCTCATGCCTAGGCGAAACCATGCGCGCCCATTGTTAGGATCGGTTCTGGTTATGGCCTCGTATGCGCGCGCAGCCTCCGGCCAGTTCTTTGCCTCGTAGAGCGCGTTCGCGTCCGTACCGGTAGTCCCTTGCGCCGCGGTCGTCTGCGTTGGAGTTGGCGTCTGTGCGGCGCAGACCAGCGCATGCAGCGACACAAGCAAAATTGTTAAGAGCAATGCTCGTTTGAACATGGTGATAATCCTTCCAGCTTTTGAGAGTAGGGAAAACTTGCCAGAGCTTCTTTCAGAACTACATAAGGGAGGAAGGTAATCCGAAGCTTGCGAGCGTGGGAAGGTAAACGTTGCGAGACGACTGTTTTCAGGTACGAAACGCTGGAATTCAGGGACGAAATTTCCGTGCAGGACTCAAGCGATTTGCCTCGAACCTTGAAATGCGCTCACGCTACGGCTGAAACTAAAAACTATTCAAGAGCGTATATGCTCAGCGTTCTATTTTTCTTTGAGGAGATACCTCCACTTATGTTACGAAAAATCTGGTTCCCAACTCTTGTCCTTGCGCTCTCCTGCGCCGTGGCGTTCTCCCAGGCTGCCAAACCCGCCACGCTCACCGTTGACGAGATCGTCAACAAGAACATTCAGGCTATGGGTGGGCTTGACAACATGCGCGCCATCAAGACCGTCAAGATGACGGGCAAGGTTACGCTAGGCCCCGGCATAGAAGCGCCCGCCACCATACAACAGAAGCGCCCGAACATGGTGCGCAACGAGTTCACGCTGCAAGGCAAGACCTTCATTCAGGCTTATGACGGCACGACCGCGTGGCAGGTGAACCCTTTTGAAGGCTCGCCCGACCCGCAGAAGGCAGACGAGGAAGATGCACGCGACCTTCAGGAGCAGGCGGACATGGACGGCCCGCTCGTTGATTACAAAACCAAAGGCAACACGGTAGAGCTTGTCGGGCAGGAAGACCTTGAAGGAACGAACGTTTACAAGTTGAAACTCACGCTGAAGAACGGCGACGTAGAGTACCTGTACATCGACTCGCAGAATTTCCTGGCTCTGAAATCAACATCGAAGCGCAAGCGGCAGGGCGGCGAGATAGAGATCGAGAGCTACTTTGGCGATTTCAAGACCGTCAACAACGTGATGTTCCCATACTCGATTGAGAACAAGGTGGCAGGTCGCACTGTGTTCCAGATAGCAGTTGATAGCATACAGGCCAACATCCCTATCGACGATGCTGTCTTCAAGATGCCTGCTGCAAAGCCAGCGACCAGGACTAATTAAAACTCCTCTTCAACTCTGGCAAGCGCAGGTTATATGAAGCGCGAGGGTTGATAATAGACTGACGACGAGCGCGCAGGCGATTATTCTTTTTAGCGTCGCCTGCGCGCACTTGCGGTTCGTACCTTAACCTCTAAAAAATTTTCAGGAGCACTGACATGCGTCGAATCCCCCTTAGCACATTCATCGTGTGCCTTCTAGTTCTTTCATTCACGACTCCTTTAACTTCCATTCACGCACAACAAACCGCCGCCCAGACTCCTCAACCGGCTCAACAGGTCAGAATTGATTCCGCGACTTTCGGCGCGATAGAGGCGCGCGCGATTGGCCCGGCCACAACGAGCGGTCGCATAGCCGCAATCGCTGGCGTTGACAACAGCCCGAACATCATCTACGTCGGCGCAGCTAGTGGCGGAGTATGGAAATCCATCAATAGCGGTACAACGTTCAAGCCCATTTTCGACAAGTACACGCAGTCAATCGGAGCCATCGCCGTTGACCAGGCACATCCGGACACTCTCTGGGTCGGCACGGGAGAACCCTGGGTGCGCAACAGCACTTCGGTCGGCACAGGCGTCTACAAATCGACTGACGGCGGAGACTCCTGGCAGTTGATGGGACTGGAGAACACCGAGCGCATTTCCAGAATCGTAGTTGACCCGAAGAATTCGGACACGGTTTACGTCGCAGCCCTGGGACACCTCTGGGACGATAACGAAGAGCGCGGGCTTTTCAAGACTACGGATGGGGGCAAGACGTGGGAGAGGATTCTTTACGTTGACCAGCGAACGGGCGCGTGCGACGTTGCGATTGATCCGCAGGAGACGAGCACGGTTTACGCTGGCATGTGGGAGTTTCGCCGCCAGCCCTGGTCGTTCAGTTCCGGCGGGCCGGGCAGCGGACTTTATCGCAGCACTGACGCAGGCAAGACGTGGACGAAGACCAGTGTGGGACTTCCTGAAGGAAACATAGGGCGCACTGCAATCGCCGTCGCGCGCTCGCGCCCGAATCTGGTCTATGTGACGGTCGAGAGCAAGAAGAGCGCCATGTACCGCTCGGACGACATGGGACGAACGTGGACGCAGACGAGCGCGGCGAGCGCAATAGGCGCTCGCCCCTTCTATTTCAGCCTTCTAATGGTTGACCCGCGTGATTACAACCACGTCTACAAGCCAGGCTTCTCTCTTCAGGTCAGCAGCGACGGGGGGCGAACTTTTTCAGATCGCGGTGGGCCAACTCACTCGGACGAGCATGCAATCTGGATTGATCCAACCAATCCGGCGATTATTTATCTGGGCACTGACGGCGGAGTCTACAAGTCAAACGATTACGCGAACACATGGTCATTCATCAGGAGTCTGCCCGTAGCTCAGTTCTATCACGCATCGTTCGACATGGAGCACCCTTACAACGTTTACGGCGGACTTCAAGACAACGGTTCGTGGATGGCTCCGTCTTACAGTCCGAATGGGATAGAGGTGCGCGACTGGCGCAACGTCGGATTCGGTGACGGGTTTTATGCTTTCGCAGACCCTACGGACAACAATCTGGTCTATTCCGAATTTCAGGCCGGTCACCTTATGCGCTTCAACAAGAAGACGGGCGAGGTGAAATACATAGCGCCCACGCGACGCGCGGACGAACCCAGGTATCGCTTCAACTGGAACGCGCCCGTCGCCCTAAGCCCGAACGACCCGCACACCTTCTACATGGGTTCGCAGTTTCTTTTCCGCTCGCGCGATCAGGGCGAATCGTGGGAGCGCATATCAGGTGATTTGAGTACGAACGATCCGAACAAGCAGAAGCAGGAGGATTCCGGCGGGCTGACCGTTGACAATTCGAGCGCAGAGAACCACTGCACTATATATACAATCTCTGAATCGCCGCGCGACGCTAAAGTTGTTTGGGCGGGCACGGACGACGGCAACGTGCAGGTCACGGAGGACGCAGGCGGGCATTGGTCTAACGTCACGGCGAACATTCCGGGTCTTCCTAAGAACACGTGGGTTAGCACAATCGAAGCGAGCCACTTCGAGCGCAACACAGCTTACGCCACTTTCGACGGCCACCAGACCGGCGATATGAAATCTTATGTCTACAAGACGACCGATATGGGCAAGACGTGGACAATGATTGCGACCGATGCGATTAAATCTTACGCGCACGTCATACGCGAAGATGTAGTCAATCCGAATCTTCTTTTCGTGGGCACGGAGTTCGGGCTGTTCCTGACGGTTGACGGGGGGCAGCAGTGGGCGCAGTTCACCGGGAAACTGCCGAACGTAGCGGTGCGCGACATAGCGATTCACCCGCGCGAGAACGATCTCATCTTAGCCACGCACGGTCGCGGCATCTACATAGTTGACGACATCACCCCTTTGAGGAAAATCACGCCGCAGATTCTGGAATCGAAATTCGCAGTTCTGGAGACAAGGCCGAGCGAGATTCGGCTTGGCGTGCAGGAACAGAGTTTCGCAGGCAACGACGAGTTCGTAGGCTCAAACATGCCTGAGATAGCTTACATCACTTACTACCTGCGCGAGCGCCACGTCTTCGGCGACTTCAAGGTTCAGATTTACGACGCGCAGAACAATCTGATTACAACGCTTCCGGCAGGCAAGCGGCGCGGCATCAATCGCGTCGAATGGCCTATGCGCTTGAAGCCTCCGAAAGTTCCGGTGGGGCAAGGGCTGGAAGGCGGATCAATCTTCGGCCCTGTAGTCCCGGAAGGAACTTACACGGTGAAATTCATCAAGGGCAACGACACCTACACCACACAGGTCAAACTGGTGGGCGACCCCTCTTCGCCTCATTCCGCCGAAGAGCGACAGTTCCAGCAGCAGACCGTGATGAAGCTCTACAGGATGCTTGAGCGGCTGGCATTCGTCGCCGCGCAAGTCAGAGACCTGCGCGATCAGGCGCGGGATAGAGTGCAGAAGATCAATTCGCCGCAAGACCCTTTGGCGAAATCTTTGGATGCGTTTGCGACGAAGCTGGACAATCTCTACAAGACGCTTGTCGCCACGCGCGAAGGGCAGATAACGGGCGAGATTCGATTGCGCGAAGAGATAGGCGAGCTTTACGGGCAGGTAAGCGGCTACGGAGGACGACCTACGCAGTCGCAAATTGAGCGCGTCAACTCTCTGGACGGTGAAATTGACCATGCCAATCAAAGCTTAGAGTCAATCCTTAGCGCCGATTTGGATGCGATAAACGCGAAGCTGAAGCTGAAGAGGCTAGACCCGATCAAGCGCATAACGCGCGAGGAGTACGACGAGCGGGAATCGCGCAGTCTGATTTCACTGGATTAAGAATCGAGAAGATTGACTCATTTAATCTATTGATTCGATGAGCCGATGAATCAGTGATGCAGTGGATCAATCCTTTTCCAGTTTGACAAGCCATGCGAGGCTCTTGTATAAACTTTCTCTTGAATCTCTCGTGCTTGTTATGAAGATGAACAGAACTCATCAAGCGAACGCAAGTTTTCATCATGGCGCGCATCATCGCCATGTGGCGTTGGCTGGCGGGTTCTCTAGTTAAAGCGCGAGAGCGAAGAGCGCAGAAAGTTTTCTCCAGAACCCGCTGCCGGTAAGTAACAGGCGGCGGGTTCTTAATTTTTGCGGACAGGGTGCATGGGCTTTCCGCGCCCCTGTAGCGATGTTCAGTTGAATGTGTGGAAAGAAAGATTCACCACCGAAGACACAGAGTACACGGAGGAAGCCGAAGAGAAATTCAGAGCATCTAATCTCAAATTTGAGATTTCAGATTTGAAATCCCTCTCCAGTAATCTTAGTGCTCTATTCGGCCTGCGGTAGTGAACAGCCCTTTCCATTTACTCAATTGAGAATCGCTCTTGAATCTATGTCAGAGCCACTATCAAAAATACCGGGCGGGATGCGTTACTACTTCGGCGCTGAGGCCAGGCTTCGCCGCTCAGTCGAGGACACGGCCATGAGCGTATTCGATGGCTGGTCTTACGAAGAGGTCACGACGCCTACTGTTGACTACTACGCTCTGTTCGAGCGCGGCATGGGGCATGCCGAAGCTCATCGCTCGTTCCGTTTGACGGATACGGACGGGCGTCTGCTTGCGCTTCGCCCGGACGTGACATCTTCGGCTGCACGCGCTGCGGCCACGCTCTTTGCGGAACGCGCTCGCCCGCTTCGTCTCTGCTACGCCGCGAACGTCTTTCGCCAGCAGCCGCGCTCGCACGCAGAGTGGCGGCGCGAGAGCACACAGTTAGGGTGCGAGTTGATTGGCGCGGGCACTGCTTCAGCCGACATGGAAGTTCTAATCATCGCGGCTGAGATTCTACAGAAGCTGGAACTGAGCGACTTCTGCATAACGCTGAGCAGCGTCGAAATATTCAACGGCGTGGTCGCCGGATTGAGCCTGGACGAACCGGGTCGCGCAGAGATGCAGCGGCTCATTGATATTAAGGACGCCGCGGAGCTTCAGAAGTTTCTAGCGCCCCACGCGCCGCCCCATGAGATCGAGGCATTCGCGCGTCTCACAAGACTCTCCGGCAAGCGCCGCACGATTGAAGAAGCCCGCGAGGTTATTACAAACGCTCGCTCCGTGGCCGCGCTCGACGCGCTCGAAAATCTGTGGCGCGTAATCGAATCTCTGAACCTTACGGATTTTTTCGAGATAGACCTGGGCGACGTTTCCGGCCTCGATTACTACACCGGGCTAATCTTCAAAATCTATCTGGCGGGCGCAGGCGGGCGAGTTGGGCGCGGTGGGCGCTACGATCAATTAACAGCGAGCTTCGGTCGCGCTGAACCCGCCACAGGCTTTGTACTTGACCTTGACGCCATTACCGAGGTGCTGGCTCGTAACGGCTCTAACCTTGCGCAAGTTTCTGATTCCAGCGTTACTGTTCTCAGCCCGGCTAACGATGAAAACGCGCTTTTCCTCCAGGCCAAAGAACTACGCGCGCGTGGAGAGAAAGTGAAAGTGATAAGTGATGAGTGATAAGTGATAAGAGAGTCTGGAGTCAAAAGCCAAAAGCTTTTCTCTTATCACTTATCACTCATCACTTATCACTCCTCATATATGTTGACGATTGCGATTGCGAAGGGGAGGATGCAGAACGAGGCGCTGCGGCTTCTGGCGGGCGCGGGCGTGAGCGTGAGCGACGAAGCTTTGCGCTCGCGCCGCCTTGCAGTTGAAGACGAGAGTGGCGCTTATCGTTTCGTCTTCGTCAAGCCTGCGGACGTGCCCGTTTATGTGGAGCACGGGATTGCGGATTGCGGCATAGTGGGGCGCGACGTGCTTCTTGAATCTGAAGCGGACTTGCTTCAACCTCTGGACTTGGGTATAGCTGCATGTCGCATAGTCGTCGCGGCGCGCGATGGTGTGAAGTTGAAAGAGATGGCAGCGCTGCGTGTTGCGACCAAATACCCGCGCGTGGCAGAGATGCACTTCGGCTCGCTAGGCATACCCGTAGAGATAATAGAGCTTTCCGGCTCGGTAGAGCTTGCGCCCGTGCTTGATCTGGCCGATTGCATAGTTGATCTGGTCGAGACGGGGCGCACCCTCGCAGAAAACGGCCTCTCGGTGGTCGAGGTGATAACAGATTCAACCGGGCGGTTCGTAGTCAACCGCGCGAGCTACCAGCTAAAGTCTGAGCCAGTGGCCGAGCTTGTTGATGCGCTTGCGAAAGTTGTGAATGAAAGTGGCCGAAAAGATGATTGAGATAATACGCGATCAGGCGACGCGCGATGAGAGGATCAAGCAGATAAGCGCGCGATGCGTTGTGCTTGACACGGAGTTGCTGCGCAAAGTCTCTGCAATCATTGACGACGTGCGCTCGCGCGGCGATGAAGCTTTAATCGAATACACGGAAAAATTCGACGGCATTCGCCTTGAGCCTGAAAGCCTGCGCGTTGACGAAGAGACATTGCGCCGCTCAGCCGAGCGTGTTGACGAGCGCGTCGTGGAAGCCTTGCGCGAGGCCATCAGAAGGGTGCGCGAGTTTCACGAACACGAGATTGAGCGCTCATGGGAAGTTGAAGCTGAGCGCGGCGTTCGTCTGGGCCAGCGCATCACACCAATCGAACGCGCGGGGCTTTACGTCCCCGGAGGCACGGCCAGCTATCCCTCGTCTGTCGTAATGAACGTAGTGCCCGCAAAAGTCGCAGGCGTAGAGCGCATTGTAGTAATGAGTCCGCCGCGCACGCTCGCGGAAACGCCTGCTGTGGCCGCTGCGCTTCTCGAGCTGAAGGTGACGGAGATTTATCAAGTCGGCGGCGCACAATCAATCGCAGCGCTTGCGTTCGGGACGGAAACCATCCCGCGCGTTGACAAGATAACAGGGCCGGGCAACAAGTATGTCGCTGCCGCGAAAAAATTGGTCTTCGGAGCCGTCGGCATCGATTCAATCGCAGGCCCGAGCGAGGTCGTCATCATCGCGGACGCGACGGCGCGCCCGGATTTTCTAGCAGCAGATTTACTGGCGCAAGCCGAGCATGACGAAGAGGCGTCGGCAATTCTAATCACTACGAGCGAAATGCTGGCCGAGCGGGTCGCGGCGGAGGTCGAGCGCCAGACGCAGAGTCTTCCGCGAGCGCAGATCATAGAGCGCTCGCTTCAATCTTACGGCGCGATCTTCGTCGTCAGAGATTTGGAAGAGGCGTGCGAGATTGCAAACCGTCTTGCGCCGGAGCATCTTGAGATAATGACGCGCGAGGATGAGCTTGTCGGCTCGCGTGTGGGTAACGCAGGGGCAATCTTCTTCGGCGCGCACACGCCCGAAGCAGTTGGAGATTATTTCGCGGGGCCGAACCACGTGCTGCCCACGAGCGGAGCGGCGCGATTCTCTTCCGCGCTCGGCGTTTACGATTTTCTGAAGCGCACGACGCTGCTGCGTTATTCACGGGAAGAACTGGACAAAACCGGACACTTGATTGCAGCGCTCGCTCAATCTGAAGGTCTGGACGCGCACGCGCGCTCGATTTTAATAAGGCAGGAACCGGAAGACAGAAGTCGGAAGTCAGAATAAAACGGTTGGGCGCACACTAAGCGCGTTATCCACTCAACTTTGAATGCCACATAAGCTTCCGGCCTCTGTCTCCTGACTCCTGGATTCTAACAACGCTAATGCTAGACCCCTTGCAGACAATCAAGCCTGGCGTCCGTGGGTTGAAAGCCTACTCGCTTTCCCTGGATCGCGCGCGCGTGAAGGTGAATCAGAATGAGAACCCGTGGGACATGCCGGAGCGCGTCAAGCAGGAGAGCTTGCGGCGTCTCGCAAAGCGCGAGTGGTCTCGTTACCCTGATTTCATCCCCGCGAGTTTGCATGAACGATTGGCCCAATTCGTTGGGTGGCGAGCGGACGGCGTGATTGCGGGTAACGGTTCTAACGAATTGATACAAGCGCTGCTGATGGTGACGGTGATGGAAGGAAAGCGCGTGTTGATTAACGAGCCGACGTTTGCGCTCTACCGTCAGATTACGACTGTGCTGGGCGGCGAAGTCCTCAGCCTTCCGCTCAAAACCGATCTGACTTACGACGCTGACGCTATACTGAAAACCATTGAATCGTCACAGCCGGACGTGACGATTATCTGTTCGCCGAATAATCCGACCGGGTGCGTTATAGAGAGAGAGGCTCTCGTCAGAATTTTAGAGCGGGCGCGCGGGCTGGTTGCGATTGATGAAGCTTATTTCGAGTTTGCGGATCAGACCGTCACGCCGCTGCTAAACGAACACAAGAACCTTGTCGTCCTGCATACTTTCTCGAAGGCTATGGCGGCTGCTGCGCTGCGCGTTGGATACCTGCTGGCCGCGCCTGAGTTGTCGCGCGAGATAAGCAAGGCCGTGCTGCCTTACAATCTCAATGCTATCTCGCAGACAATCGCCGAAACCGCAATAGAATTGTACGATGAAGAGATGAAGCCGCTTGTCGAAAAGATCATACGGGAGCGCGACCAATTATTCGCAGCGATTCAGAGCATCAACGGCCTCGCCCCTGTTCCAACACGAGCGAACTTCATGGTTGTGCGCTCAATGATTGACCCGCGCAAAGTCTTCAGCGAACTACTCCG
This sequence comes from Pyrinomonadaceae bacterium, assembly GCA_035316225.1. Classification (GTDB taxonomy): domain Bacteria; phylum Acidobacteriota; class Blastocatellia; order Pyrinomonadales; family Pyrinomonadaceae; genus 3-1-20CM-3-53-8. The sequence continues at coordinate 2,133 of DATHJK010000460.1, read as the reverse complement.
TCGGGACATTCTCATACGCGACGTGAGCGGCTATCCCATGCTGAAAGAGTATTTCCGGCTGAGCGTCGGCACGCCCGAAGAGAATGAGCTAGTCATCGCGGCGCTCAGAGAGATTTTTGTCTGAAGATGCGGCAAGGATGAAATCTCGAATTTGAGATTTCAGATCTGAAATTTCAGATGAGATTTAGAACCCAAGTTTTCTAAAGCTGAGAAGAATCTTATGAGCACAAAGCTTCAAGCTGCCCCGCGTTCATCGCAAATGAAAAGGAAGACGAAAGAGACGGACGTGCGCGTTTCTTTAAGCCTGGACGGAAGCGGGCGCGCCCGCGTTGCAACGGGCCTTAATTTCCTTGACCACATGTTGGAGCTTTTCGCGCGGCACGGGCTGTTTGATCTTGAGATTGACTGTCGCGGTGATCTTGAGATTGACGACCATCACTCGGTCGAAGATATAGCAATAACTCTGGGGCAGGCGTTTGCGCAGGCGCTGGGCGACAAGGCGGGCGTGGCGCGCTACGGTTCCGCGATTGTTCCTATGGACGAGGCATTATGTCGCGCGGTCGTTGATCTTTCAGGCCGTTTTTATCTCGTTTACGAAGTCGAGACCAGGCGGCACATGATTGGAAATTTCTCCGTCGAGCTTGCCGAGCATTTCTGGCGCTCGTTCGCAGAGAAACTGCGCTGCAACCTGCACATCGACTGCCTGCGCGGTCGTAACACGCACCACATTCTGGAAGGAACTTTTAAGGCTACGGCTCGTGCCTTGCGCGAGGCCGTTGCGATTGACCCGCGCGTGCGTGGCGTGTTGAGCACGAAGGGAGTGTTGTAAGAGTTGGCCCACGACGTTGCCATCATTGATTACGGCGTAGGCAACCTGCGTTCTGTCGAGAAAGCATTTCATGCGACAGCTTGCGAGGCCATGGTGAGCGCCGACGAAAATGTTTTGAGGCGCGCCGAAAAGCTGGTGCTGCCCGGCGTCGGCGCATTCGCCGCGTGCATGCGAGAGTTGAAGGGGCGCGGGTTCGATGAGCTTGTGCGCGAGCGCGTTCAGGAGGGCACGCCGCTTCTGGGCGTTTGCGTAGGCATGCAGTTGCTCTTTGAAGAATCGGAAGAGTTTGGAATGACACAGGGTTTAGGCTTTCTGCGCGGTCGTGTGCGCCGCTTCTCCGATGACCTGCTCGTGCCGCAGGTCGGGTGGAACGAGGTGAGGTGGCAGCGGGAACATCCTTTGATGAACGGCATAGACGATCATGAATATTTTTATTTCGTTCACTCTTATTACTGTGACACGACGGATAGTCAGGATGTTCTGGGCGAAACGGAGTACGGCGGGGCTTATGCTTCTGTCGTCGCGCGCGAGAATATCTGCGGCGTACAGTTTCATCCCGAAAAGAGTCAGACCGCCGGGCTGCGGCTTCTTCAGAATTTTGCGCAGGCGAATTTGGATTAGATTCGCTTATAGATCATTCAACACCGAGGACACAGGGGGAATAATTTAAGATGTTAAATTATCAAATCTGAAATTTTCTGTCTGTAATCTCTGTGTCTTCTACTGTATTCGATGCTGGCGAAACGAATCATTCCCTGTCTGGACGTTGATCGCGGTCGCGTGGTCAAAGGCATTCGCTTCGTTTCGCTTGTGGACGCGGGCGACCCCGTTGAGCAGGCGCGAAGATATGATGAGGAGCGCGCAGACGAGCTTACGTTTCTTGACATCACGGCGTCCGCGGAGAAACGTGACATTGTTGCGGGGCTGGTGCGCCGCGTCGCGGATGAAGTCTTCATCCCTTTCACTGTGGGCGGCGGTTTGGACTCAATCGAAGAGATTCGCGCAGTGCTGCTCGCAGGCGCAGATAAAGTTTCTGTGAACACGGCTGCGGTCAAAAGGCCGGAATTGATTAGCGAGGGAGCAGAAGTCTTCGGAAGCCAGTGCATAGTCGTCGCCGTTGACGCGCGGCGCAGGAGTTCTGAGGAAGCAGACGGCTGGGAAGTTTTCACTCACGGCGGGCGCACGCCCACAGGTCTGGATGCGTTGGAGTGGGCTGTGCGCGCCGAAACCTTCGGTGCGGGCGAGATACTTCTGACGAGTATGGACAGGGACGGCACGCGCAGCGGCTACGATCTGGAATTGAC
>DATHJK010000459.1:0-7114 GCA_035316225.1 Pyrinomonadaceae bacterium | reverse complement strand
CTGGCGCACAAAGTAGTCTGCACTATCTATCGGATTCTGCGTAGCCACTGAGTTCGGTGTGGCTACAAAGGTGGCATCCGTCAGATTCCCTGCCAGTGAGATTGAGCGAGAGGTTGGGCCGAAACTATAGTTGACCATCTCGGGTGTGACTGTGTAGAAGCCTCCTGCCGCTAGATTATCGAAGAAGTAGTGGCCTGTTGCATCTGTTACTACTCTACCGGAAGTTGTACCACTCAAGATTACGCTTACTCCTCCCACACCTTCTCCTTCTGCTGTTCTTACTTCTCCGCTTATCCCTGTCGTTGCTGCCGTCGGTGCCGCTGTCAGCGGTAGGCCATCAACGTCAAGCGTGTAGGGCGTATTCGTTCCGCTGCCAGCAGCCGTTGTTTCGTTAACCACGATTACCACTGTTCCGCCTGCCGGAACAGTGAACGACATGGCTTTCGGGTATCCCGGAATGGAACTCACTCCAGTATCGGCGAGGTAATTGGTGCTTACAGTGGCCGGGACAAAGCTTCCCAGATAGGCCACCGATTGAATGAAGTCTGTTGCGGATTTATCGGGCGTCAGCGTGACGGTCACGCAGACGGGCGATGCGCTGGGATTGGTTAGCGTGTATGAATCGTATCTCCTGTTCCCAGAGCCAGCCGCTCCGGGGAAAGACTTCGGTACTGCGCAGGAGCTTGGCGGGTCGGCGCGGGAGATGCGCTGCGTCTGGTTCCCAGTGGCGGTAGTGGGGAAACTTAGGCTTGTCGTCGGAGCGGTAGTATCAAGCGTTGTGGTGATGGTCTGACGCCCCAACGGAACCGTGAAATTGATGACCTGCGATGGAGTCCATCCGTTCGTGTAGTTGATCGTCAAGGTGAAGTTAACTATACGATCTACTTCGGGCGGAGTCCCCTGTAATTTGAACGTGTAATTTGTTGTGTTGCTGGCTGCGCCGCCGCCTGATGTCAGATTCGTGTAGGCGGAAGCATTGTTAAAGATTGTGACGCTGGGCGTAGATGTCGTCAACGTCGTCGTGATGCCGGTGGCGTTGAGCAGCCCTGTGTTCTTCAGATTTATGCTGAGCGTAGCGCCTTCGCCCGGCTCAATTATGCCGTTAGCGTTGCAGCACGTCTCAGTCGCCGTTGCTCCATTGAATTCGATAAAAGCCTTGCCGGGCAGGGCTAGGGTTTGCATCGAAGCATAAGCCATGACGATGCCGAATCCGGCATCGCGGTCCGTTCCCACCGCTTCGATGTCAATGTTGGGGTTGGTCAGCGCGGTTTTGATTGCCGCCTGAGTCACGGAAGGATTTGCCGACTTGATTAATCCCGCGATGGCCGCTGCGGTCGGCGCGGAGCATGATGTGCCGTAAAAAGGATTTGGGAATCCGCCCACGCCCGTCACTTCCTGTCCATCGGATGCGGTCAGCACAGGCTGTTGAAGAACTATGCCGCCCGTCGAAGAGAAGTTGCCGGGCGTAACCGGCGTGCTGTCGGCGTTGAAGAAGTAGCGACGCGGGCCGTCCGAGCTAAACTTCTCTACCTGACTCGTGCCGGTGAAAAGACCCGGATAGGGGCCGGGCAGATCTGTCGGCGCAAAATTAAAGGGTGCGTATACCTCCGTCGCCGCCACGCCGTAAGCGCCCGTAACGGCGTTATGCCCGTGCGTGCTGCCCTGCGTGTTGATGGTCAGGGTCGCGCCGAACGTGTCCAGATGCATGAAGCGATTGGCCGCGCCCGTCTTCTGTAGAATCACTATGCGCGAATTTGTCGGGTAAGCTGTTCCGCGAAAACATTCTTCGTAAGGGTCGGAAGCAACACCATTCTGTGTATCTGTCGAGGCGGTTAAAACTGTTGTGCCCGCGCTGTTGAGCACGAAGAGGTCGTAGTCATTGGCCGAACTGCCCAGCGGGTCGGCCCAGTAGAGATCAACGACATCCGAGGCTGAAGTCAGACGGTCAAAGTTCTGCCCTGCGGTGAACTGGTGCAGGTTTCCGGTCAGCGGAAGCGGAGCAGCGGAGGCTCCACCGCTCAAGAAGTCGCCTTCCCAAGTGCCGCTGGTTCCGTCGTTCTTGTTGCCGGAATTGGATGCGGAAGAGAAATAGAGCGCACCCGACGCTGTAACATCGTTCACGGCCTGCCCTATGATCTGTCCATCCGAAGGTGAGACCACCAGCGGGCCCTGGCCGTCTTGAAACGGCGACTCGTTTGAATAACCCACGTCATCAACGATGATGTCGCAGGCATAGACGTTGCGCAGATCGTCTATGTTTTGAGCGAAGCTCTCAGGGCTTGTGAACGCTGTGGCGAAGTAGAGCTGCGCGCCGGGGGCCAAATCATGTATGACCTCCATCATCGCCGTACCCTCGTCGCCGCCGTTAACATTATCTACAACGTTAACGCAATGCTCATTGGCTGGCGGCAACACGGGAGAAGAACAGGTCGGAGGCAGATCGCCCGTCGCCTGACTGGCCGCAACGCTGTCTGCACCATCAGACAGAACGCCGATTCTGATTCCGGTGCCGTCCGTGTTGAAAGTCCCGCGCGCGGAATAAACGCCATGCGAGATAACGCCTTCGGCATTAGCCGAGCCGACGCCGACATAGCCGTTCGGAATCAGATTTGGACGAACCACTCCGATACCGTTTGCTTCAAACGCGCGGCGGAGAGTTTCGACACGCTGCTGGAAAGAGGTCGTACCTGACGGCGCAGATGCGACATCCGTAGGGCTTACCTGATGAGTCTTCACCTGCGGCTTCTGGCCTATAAAGTGGACTTGCGAGAGTCCGGCGATGGTCTCTAACTGATCCAGAGGAGCTTTGGCGCTTATCCTGTGGTACTGAGGATAAGTTCTCACGATCTGCACACCCATTCCTTCGAGCGTGTTGAGCAGGGCATTGTCCACCTCGGCTGAGATATCAACCGCGACCCGGCCCGCGTCATCGGCGGTGACGCCAACATCCATCCTCTGGATGCCTGCGGCGATAGCCTGGCCGCGCTGCATCCTGGACGCATAGAGTAGCCGCGAGCTAATCTTCTGCTGCGCAGGTGTGCGAGAGGCTTTCTCGTCTTCAAGCGCCTGTATCTGTTGAAGGGCGCTCTCGTTGATGCTATCGCTCCCTAACGCCCCGGATTGGTCGTTAGAATCTTGAACTCGTTGATTATTGCTGGCAGCCACTTTCACACTCCCTGTTGGCGATGCCGCAAACCCTACGCCAACCACTGCGAGACATAAAAGCAGCAGCGCCGGGCCTATCACTCTTCGACCCGATATTGACAATGGCATGCCACGCTGTTTACGAGCGTTCCTTCTATCTTTCTTCATCTTTCTATCTCCTTAACTTTCCTCACATGTTCCATGTGAACGAGGGTGGATGAGACGCGCACAGACTACTACTTCCAGTCGTAGATAAAGAGCGCGTTGGCGCGTTGGCCGGAATCTGCCTTGAAGATTTAGTTCCTATAAAGGCGGGTTTGTAAATCAATATTGCAACCCCATCGTTCGCTTCCTTGAAATCTCAACCTAGGTCGCGCATGCTTGCTGCGCCAGTTCAAATACGATGCGATGAAAACAGAGAGGTGCGGGCGTAACCTGGTAATGTATGAATCTCTGTATGAAGCCCGCCCACGTGTGAGAGCTTGATAGATTGTCCCCTTTGAATAGCAGCAGGAAAGGAGCTAACCCGGCTCGCTGGCAAGTTTCTCATCGAAACGCCGCCTGTGGATTGAGGCACTTTATCTTCAGTCATACTCATTGTCAAGCATCGTTTAGCAGTGGCTCAGTTTGAAATTTTCACACTGTATTTATCGAAGCTATAAGTTGAAATTGACCCACTACTTAAGTTTGCCTCGTAAAGAGTTCGCAGATGTCAGAGCAGTTTAATAGAATATGTGCCCGGTCAATATTTGGGCACTGCGTTTGCTTCTGAGTAGATCGAGCGCGATGCGCCGCAAGCTATCATACTAAGAAGCAGTTTGAGAAAGCGTGCGCCCGATTCTCCCTGACGGGACAACCGAGCCGGACTTTTCATGTAGCCTCTAACTTCTTATGCCCGGAACTCTCGCAGAACATCTACAGAAATTTGCGAAGCGCGATGGCGATTTCGCGTTCGTCGAAAGGCGCGGCCTTCGTCGCCTGCGCTCGACTTACGCGCAGGTGGCGCAAACATCTTCACAGTTCGCGCGCGAGCTTGAGGCGCGCGGCATAGAGAAAGGTGACCGCGTTATTCTCTGGGGCGAGAATTCGCTCGCATGGGTCGCGGCATTTTATGGCTGCGCCTTGCGCGGCACTATCGTCGTTCCGCTGGACGAGCAGAGTTCTTCGCCCGATTTCGTCTCGCGCGTCCTTCAACAGGTTCAGCCGAAATTGATTCTGCGCGGGATGCGCCAAACAGAGTTCGATACAGCAGTAGAGACGATTCAGTTAGAAAGTTTGAGCGAGACGATTGCGCGGCACGGAACAGAATTCTACCGAGATGAAAACATTCAGCCGGGCGATACTGCCGAGATAATTTTCACCTCCGGCACTACGGCTCAACCAAAAGGCGTCAGACTTACGCATGAAAATATCTTGTCGAATCTTCAGCCCATTGAGGACGAGGTTAAGAAATACCTTCGATGGGAGCGCGTCGTTCATCCCATCAGAATCCTGAGCCTTCCGCCTTTGAGCCACATCTTCGGACAGTTCATGGGACTCTTTATCCCGCCGCTTCTTCAATCGGAAGTCCACTTTCTAAACACGCTCAACCCTTCGCAGATAATCGAAGCTATCAGGCGAGAGCGCATCTCTGTGGTCGCAGCCGTCCCGCGCGTTCTGGAGATTTTGCGTAACCGAATCGAGCGCGATTTCGAGATGAAAGGAGAGCTTGAAATTTTTAGAGAAAAACTGGCGGCGGCGAAAAATTGGAACGCGCTCAGACGATGGTGGGAGTTTCGCGGCGCTCACAGAAAATTCGGTCTGAAATTCTGGGCGTTCATATCGGGCGGCGCAACGCTGGACGCGGAAACGGAAAAGTTCTGGCGACGATTGGGCTTCGTAGTAGTTCAGGGCTACGGCATGACTGAAACAGCCGCGCTCGTCAGCCTCAACCATCCTTTCAAATCGGATAAAGGGTCAATCGGAGAAATTTTGCGCGGGCAGGAGGTGCGCCTTGACGAGAGCGGCGAGATTCTTGTGCGCGGCAGGAATATCACGCCGGGCTACTGGGGCGCTGAAGCGGCGCACGATGAGAGTGCGGGCGAGTGGTTTCGCACGGGCGACCTCGGTGAGATGGACGACGAAGGCAGGCTCTATTTCAAGGGGCGCAAAAAGGATGTGATAGTCACAGCCGCCGGATTGAAGATTCATCCTGAAGATTTGGAAGCGGCGCTGAATCGCCAGCCTGAGATTCTTTCGAGCGCAGTGGTCGGCATCGAAGGGGCAAGAGGGGCTGAGCCTGTCGCGGCGCTCATCCCGCGCCATCGCCGGATTGATCTGGCACTTTCGGTCGCGCGCGCCAATGAAACTTTAGCGCCGCACCAGAAGATTCGCCGCTGGACAATCTGGCCCGAACAGGATTTTCCACGCACCTCCACGCAGAAAATTCGCAAGCAGCCCATAAGGGAATTCTTGCGGCGCGGGATGCCGGGCGAAGCCGCGAGCGCCGAGACCGATTCGCCTCTTGCAGAGATTATAGCGCGTGTTGGCGGCGAATTTTCGGGGCAACTCAATAACGAGATGCGCCTTAGCGAAGACCTGAAGCTGGATTCGCTGGCGCGCGTCGAATTGATGAGCGTGATTGAAGAGCGATACCGGGTTGACGTGGACGAAGCTGCTTTCACTAACGCTACTACGCTCGGCGACATAGAGCGCATGATCGAGCGCGAGGGGAGCGAAAAAGTTTCAGGGCGATTCACTTACCCGCGCTGGGCACAAGAATTTCCCGCGACATGGTTCAGAATCGTCTTCTTCTATCTGGTGCTCTGGCCCATCACTTTTTTGATGAGCCGAAGACGGGTGCGCGGGCGCGAGCCGCTTGAAAATTTGAAAGTGCCTCTGCTCTTCGTCTCGAATCATGTAGCGGCGGCGGATCACGCCGTCATCATGTCTGCGCTGCCCGCGCGTTTTCAACGAAGCCTTGCGATTGCTATGGACGGCGAGCTTCTGGAAAGCTGGCTTCATCCGCCGAAAGAGACGCCGCTTCCGACTCGCCTTCGCCTGCTTGCAATGTACGTTCTAGCCGTTTCGGTCTTCAATGTCTTCCCGCTTCCCAGAAAGAGCGGCTTCCGCCAGAGCTTCATTTACGCAGGCGAAGCGGTTGATCGCGGCTACAGCCTGCTTGTCTTCCCCGAAGGTATTCGCACGCCCGATGGCCGGATGCACAAATTTCAATCCGGCATCGGAATACTTGCGACTAGATTAGACCTTGCCTTAGTGCCTATCAAAATCACAGGGCTTTATGAGATGAAAGCCGAGCGACGATACTTTGCTCGAAGCGGCGAAGTATCCGTGACGTTTGGCGAGCCGATTAAATTTGAGATGGATGAGAACGCGGCTGACATTGCGGCTGAGTTGGAGCGTAGAGTGAGAGAATTAGCATGAAGGAAGCAAGTCTTAAAGATTGATTCCCGTCTTGCGGTATTTGAATCGGAGTAGAATGACGGTAAGAGTTAAGTGCCTGCGCTCTGGAAAAGTATGTGGTTCTCAAAATTCGCGGCTGTTTAGAGGAATTTGAGAAGCCCGCGCGCCGCATGCAGAGCGCCTGCGCGCGAGTAAGCATCAAGCCCCCCGCCTAAAGAGTTCTGATTCATGCTCGAAGAGAGTTGTTCCTGTTGAAGCTGGCGGCGCTCTTCCTCAATCTTCGCCAGTTCTCTAGCGCGCGAAGCATCAAGTCCTCCGGCGCGTATGAACTCGACAATCTGACGAAGCTCGTCGCGGTCGAACCATGTGCCGTGGCCTTTGCAAACGTCAACGATGACGCCCGAACAGCGCGCGAAATTAATCCTGTTCATCAACTGCCCGCACTCCGGGCACGGAACATAGCGCACGCGCGATTCGTCGTTCTTCAATTCATTGGAGGGCGCGGGCGAAGCAGCGCCCAGCACAGCCGATTGCTGCTCGCTGCTCGCGCAGATGTCGTTGAAAGATT
>DATHJK010000458.1:0-8796 GCA_035316225.1 Pyrinomonadaceae bacterium | reverse complement strand
GCTTTTTCATACGACGCTATGAGCGATTCGACTTCGCCGCGCAGACTCGTATCGCTCGCGCACGCGCTGTCCAGAAACGCGCGCCTCTTCTCCGGCGCTAATTCAATCGCCGCCTGAAAAAGTCCGTCAACCTGTTTCCATCTTTCGGAAGACATAAGAAAGGCCGTGAATCGTAAATCGTGAATAGTAAATAGAAAAAGCTAACTACGAAACTGTTCAACCACTATTCACGATTTACGATTCACTATTTACGGCTTTAAAGAGCCATGCTTTGGCCGAGCGCCATTCGCGTTCGACTGTAGCGTGGGAGATTTTCAGAACTTCCGCAACCTCTTCGACGGTCATTCCGCCGAAGTAGCGTAACTCTACAATTCGGCTCTTACGCGGATCAATTTCTGCCAGGGAGTTCAGCGCTTCGTCAAGCGCTACGAGTTCCGTAGCGCGCTCAGGCGACATTATTACCGATTGTTCTAAAGATATCTTTAGATTATCGCCGCCGCGCTTGGCGCGAGTGTTGCTGCGCGCGTGGTCAATCAGAATGTGGCGCATGATCTGTGCGGCGACGGCGAAGAAGTGCGCGCGGTTCTGCCAGCGAGCGTTTTTGCGTTTGACTAGCCGCAGGTAAGCTTCGTTGACGAGCGCTGTGGTTTGCAGCGTGTGGCCTGCCCGCTCGCGGCTCATGTAGCGATGCGCTATCCGGCGCATCTCTTCGTAAACCAACGGGGTCAGCTTATCCAGCGCCGCACGGTCGCCGTTGCTCCAGTCTTCGAGCAACTGAGTCACTTCATTTGGCGAAGCGACGGCCATCCCGGAGTCCTCCACTAAAGCCTGGAACTCAAGCTTTAGCTTGTTCGCCTTAAAAAGAACATCCTGAAGGTAGAACTCTCAACTTCTGCTCATAGGTCGCGGCGGATTATAGCACCATTTCATCGCTCGTCTTCGGGCTTCCTTTCTTCACCTCAAAAATTTTTCAGATCGAGTGAGGCGGTTCGTTTTCAGTTCTCGCTATAGAAGGTAGAAACCAGGTATGCGACTTCGTGGAAGAGCCAGACTGTTCTGTCTCCACAGGCGAAGCGCGCCTTTTTGAGAGGAGAATATTATGAGCTACAAAAAACTCACGCTGCTCACACTCGTCATGTTTCTAATCTGCGTTTTAGCCGAGAGAGACGCTTTCGCGCAGTGCCCTGTCACAACTTTCTCAGCCGGACTCAAAGCGCCTAACAAAGTATTGATGACGCCAGCAGGCCAGATGCTCGTGGCCGAAGCAGGCAACGGCGCGAACACAGGCCGCGTCTCCGTCATTGATCGCAGGGGCAACCGGCGCACGTTGATTGATAACCTGCCGTCAGGATTTGCTCCGCCTAGTGGCGATCCTTCCGGGCCTTCTGGATTAGCGCTTCGCGGGCGCACCATCTACATACTGATAGGTTCGGGCGATGCCACGCAGAACGGCCCCGCGCAAGGCACTGAAGTGCCAAATGCGAACGCTTCGTCGCCCATCCTTAGCTCTATACTGAAGCTTCAGCTAAACGCCGATGTGGAAAGCGGTGTGTCCGGCTTTGCGCTCACATTCAGCGATCAGACAAACTTGAAGAACGGCGCTACAGTGAATCTGAGCAGCGCTACGGGCGACAGCGCAACCATCAAGTTGCTCGCGGACTTTCCGGATTACACTGCGAATCCGAGCCAGAGCGTGCCGAATGGCGTGCGCGCCTCGAACCCTTTCAGCATAGAGCTGGCTGGCGATCAGCTTTACGTCACAGACGCCAGCCAGAATACGCTCCTGAAAATTGATAGCCAGACCGGAGCGACCTCAACGCTCGCCAATTTTCCGCCCGTGCAGAACACGCTGCCTTTCGGCCCGCCTGTCTCCGAAGCAGTGCCCGACAACGTTCACTTCTACAAAGGGCAACTTCTGGTCACGCTCCTCACAGGCTTTCCTTTCCCGCCGGGCAAGGCTGGCGTGCGCTCGGTTGATCCCGGCAACGGCAGCACGCAAACACTCTTCGAGGGATTGAGAATGATGATGGATGTTATGCCCATAGGCATACGCGGTGGCACAGACCTCTATCTCACGCTCGAATTCAGCGCAGACCCGTTGGCGCAGCAATCGCCGCCCGGCCTTCTGAAACTGGTCGGTCTACCGAATCGCCCGCCCGTCGTTATCTCAGATTGCCTCATCACGCCTACGAGCATGGCGCGTGACACGCGCACGGGCGACATATTCGTGACGGAGATTTTCACTGGCCGATTGATGCGCGTTAGTGCCGCGCGCGTCTTCGTGCGCAACCACTATCTGGATTTTCTGAACCGGGAGCCTGACCAGGGTGGATGGGATTACTGGACTAACCAGATAGAGATGTGCGGCGACGACGTGCAATGTCTCAGGCGCAGGCGCACAGACGTTTCCGCAGCCTTCTTTATCGAACAGGAGTTCCAGCAATCAGGTTTCTTCCTCTATCGCCTGCGCGTAGCATCCCTGGGTGCACAGCCCGATTTCGCCGAGTACACAGCAGACCGCAACCAGCTTGGCGCAGGCACGGATGCAGACCGCAAAGCTTTCAGCGAAGCGTTCGTGCAGCGAGGCGAGTTCCTTGCCTCTTATCCGGCTGGCATGAATGGCTCTGATTTCATCAACGCATTGCTCAATTCTATCAAACAGAATTCCGGCGTCGATCTTTCAGCGAAGAGGCAGGAGCTAGCCAGCGAGTATGTCAACGAGAACACGCAGGCGGCTTCCCGCGCGCGCGTCTTGCGAAAGCTGATCGGCTACAGTGAATACTCTAATGCGGAGTACAATCGCGCCTTCGTGTTATCGGAATACTTCGGCTACTTACAGCGCGACTCAGATGCGGGCGGCTACTCATTCTGGCTCAACGTGCTCAACAACCGCGAGCCGGGCAACTATCGCGGGATGGTCTGCTCCTACATCACTTCAGCGGAGTACCAGCAGCGCACTTTCCCCATAGCTCTGGACGCTGACATGGAGTGCGGGCAGTGAGAAAAACAGTGATGAATGCAGAGTAATGAGCTAAAAGCGTTTAATTCATCACTCCTCGCTCTGCATTCATCACTTCATCTAAAATCTCTGATTAGCACAACGTCGTTCGTGACCGTGCCGTGCGAGACGGCTAATTGTTTGCCATCGGGCGACCAGCAGATCGCTTACCCGCACTCGTTGTTGGAACGTGTGAGAACGGGGCTGAATCGTCTCTGGTATTCCGCGCTCGTTAGAAAAGCGCATACCATTGACTGGTAGTTACCCGGCACGCGGTTGTTTAGAACGTCCACCCAGAAATCATACCCGTTCTGGTCAGGATTCCTCTTCAGGTAGCCGAAATACTGCATCTGCACAAACGCACGGTTGTACTCCGCCTGCCTGAACGAGGCGTCTTCGATTGCGCTCCTCAGAACGAGGCTGCGGCTCTGCGCTGTATTCGTGCCAGCGCGGTAGCTGGCAAGCAGAGAGTCGCGCTGTGCGCTCAAGTCAACGCCGCTCGATTGAAGAATTGTTTGAAGAAGCCGGTCAACGAAATTTTCTGCTGTAGTCGCGCCGTTGTATCTCCCCAGAAATTCAGCACGCTCTACGAACGAGTCCGCGAAGGCTACACGGTTCGCGCCAACAGGAACTTGCGCACGATCTGCGCTGAATTCGTCGAAGCTCAGACGACGACCGAGCGCGGCCTTGTATAGACGATAAACGTAGTAGCCGCTCTGCTGAAACTCGTCCGACATGAAGAAGGCCGAGGCCACACCTGCTCGCGCGCGCAGCAGACAATCCGAATCAGCGCCGCATGCTGTGAGCTTCGCGCTCCAGAAATCCAGACCGCCCTGATCCGGCTCTCTTCCAAGAAAATCCAGATACTGCTGGCGCACGAAGTAGTAAGAGGAATCAATCGGGTTGAGCGTCTGTATCGTGTCGGGTTGTGCCGTGAAGACTGCATCCGTCAAGCTGCCATTTAGCGAGAACGTGCGCTGCCTTGGAGTAAAACTGTAGTTGGCGCGCGACGGCACCAGTGTGTAGAGGCTGCCCGTCTCCACGTCCGTGAATTCATATCGGCCAGCCGAATCAGTTATAGTTCGAGCGCTTCTCGATCCGTTTAACTCAACCTCTACGCCTTCCAATGGAGCGCCGTCGGGCGTTGTGACGCGACCACTGATGGTTGACGTACCGGCTGTCGCGGTGTCCGTTGTAACCAAGTTGAGCGTCCAGTCAGTCATGCTTCCGCTCTGCCCCGCCGCGTCATCAACGACGAAGAGACTCCACTGCCCTGTAGGATCAGTGTTGGTGAAGACAGAGAGCGCTGAGCCTCCAGATGGTGCAGGGGCAGGAGCAGGGAAAGGATCGCCCGCGCCCACGTTGGTAGGTTGATAATATTTTGCAGAGACGAGCGGGCCTATATCCGGCATCGGAACCATCTGAGGATCGTTCTGGACATCAGGCGGGGTGGTATCCTGCGGCCCGGACGTATCGTAGATGTCCATGTTGATATTCGAGACGCTGATAGAGCCGCCCACATCTGACATGATGATTGCATTCGCACCTGTAGGGCCAACGAGCAGCATGTCAACGTCGTCCGGGAATCCGTGAGTGAATCCCAGCAGTTGAACCATCGCTCTATTCACTCTAGGTGTCGCGCCCAGAGAAGGAACGGTCACGATTGAAGGGTACGGAGTGGCTGTGGTGTTGTCGTTGATGGTGACCGCGCCGCCGTGGAATTGCAAAGCCGGTGTAATCTGCATGCTCCATCCGTTGATAATTCTTCCCCCGTCGCCAGCGACATTATCCATTACATACAGACTCCATGTGCCGACCGGGTTCGTCAGCCCGAAAGTGCTGGATAAAGTGGCTCCGGGAATTCCATCGGTTGCACTGTCGCCTGCCGTTGCCGGACGAGCAAAGCTGCCCGGCGCAGGAGCAGGGAAAGTATCGGTAGCGCCAACATCAGTCGGCTTGAACCTGCCGGAGGCGAGCGGGCCGTTATCGTCTATCAGCGCCACAGAGCCGTCGTCGAAGATAAGATTTGCAGCAGTGCCGGTCGCAGGGTTCGAGGTACAATCGGCAGGAACGTTCGATGTAGTCGTACTGCCGCCCACGTCAGACATGATCGTCATGGCCGCGCCCGTAGGGCCAACCAGCAGGATGTCAACGTCGTCAACGAAGCAGTGCTGAAGGCCGTTGATATTTACTACCATCGAGCCGATTACTTCATTGGAGGCGAAAGATGCATTCGTGATGGTGATGTTCGACGGGTAGGGAGAAGCAATGCCTCCGCTCACGGGATTGACAGGAATATTAATAGTCGCCGGATTTGAAAAGAGTCTCGAAGAGCCTTCAGGAGTAACGCCCGGCGACTTGTTCTGATTAACAGGAGCGGCTGAAACTTTCTTCGCGGTCACGTGATTGGCCTCGGCTTGCGAAGGCTGAAGAGCGAGCGGCACAGTATCAACGTAACTAAGCTGATCCGAGCCTTCAATCGAGTCGCCGTCAAAGGTTGCACCCGCAAGCTTCCACTTCTCGCCGTTAGCGTGCCTCTTCAGATTCCTGACTACGAACGTTGCGATCATGTCCACGCGACCATCGCCATTCACGTCCCTGTAGAAAACCCTGTAGCCGCCGCTTCGCCTCTTCGCCACCCTTGTTCCGTCCAGAGCGACGGTCTCCGGGTTCACCTTCTGCGCGTCGAATGTCTCTGTGCTCAATATGGCGACGGGCAGATGCACGGTGAAGCGTGGGTTCATCTCGTTGGACGAATCACCGGGCAGAATATCAATGGCGACACTCTTCGCCCCGGCGTGCGCCGCAAGCGTGTGTTCAATTCCGATGCCTATTAAAATAATGACGAACAATAGCGCTATGCTTAAAGGTATGGGGCTGCCGAGCTTTCGTAATCTCATTGTCGCAATCTTCATTTCGCCTCCTGATTTCAACCCTATGGGCTATGACTAATTGACTGGAACCTAACGCTGTGCCATCTCAAACTCCCGCGCCTAATATGTGAGCACGCCTCATACTGTGCCGAAGGAATTGGTCAGGCGAATCGACTGATATCGCAAGAATGATAATCGCATTTTCAATCCTTCGTTTAGACCGTCTTGCAACATTGCAGGCAATAGACGTGAACTGGGCGACGGCCAAGTATTTAGCCATGAAAAATCTCGCTTAACAGGATGGTTTCATCTATTACATGCAACTTTGTGGCATGTCAATAGCTCCAGAGTCGTATGCAGGAATAGATGAAGAAAAAGTTGCCGGATTATCAGGTAGGCGACAATGTAAGTAGCGGGCGGAATCCGAACGCGCCGAAAGTTTATTAGTTTGTCATGTAGAGAATTAGAGACGGTCCGTTTCTGCTATTAAGAAGCGCTATTGAAAACCCCTTTGCGAGCTTTCGCTTTGCGTCTTTGCGCCTCCAGCGTGAGAAATATTTCTCGCTGGAGACGCAAAGACGCAAAGGAAAGGGCGCAAAGCGATTGAGTTGATTCTATAAGGTTTTGAACAGCGTTCTTAATTTCAAATTGAACCACTAACCAACCTCTTCTGGATTAGCTCGGCTTCGATGCGTTAATGTAAGATTGAAAGCGCCTTCCCATGACTCTTTTCGCCGGGAGCAGAAATTTTTTAATAAAGATGCTTGAGCTTACACCTGCAACCTTCGACGATTTCAAACGTGAAGCCGGTCGCGGCAACGTCGTGCCTGTAGTGCGCAGCATCCTGGGCGATCTTCAAACGCCTGTTGGAGCTTTCCTGCGCACGGCAGCGGACGCCCGCTACTCGTTTCTGCTCGAATCCGTAGAAGGCGGCGAGCGCGTCGCTCGCTACTCATTCCTGGGCGCGAACCCACACATGGTTGTGCGCGGTTACGGCGACAAGACCATAGTTGAAAAAGAGAGCGGGAAGGAGATATTGGACGAGCGTGTAATAGATTTCCTGCGCAACTATTTCCGAGACCGCGTTCTGGCGCGCCGCGCCGGGTTAGCGCCGTTCACTGGCGGCGCGGTCGGTTATCTGGCCTATAACGCAGTGCGCTGGTTCGAGCCTGTGCTCGATCTTGACGAAACCGATCAGGCAACGAACGATGCTGTCTGGATGTTCTTCCGCACGCTGCTGGCATTCGACCGCGTTCGACAGCGCATAGAAATCAGTTCCGTAGTCCTGACTGAAGAGGCGGAGTCAAGCGAAGATCGTTTGCGCGAGCTTTACGAAAAAGCTGTGACGGAAACAGCGCGCCTCGAAAAGTTGTTAACCGAAAACGCGCACGGCAGTTCTGCCGGTGCGCTTCATCAATCTGAGAGCGCTGCTGCGAAACACCCGGCGTCTGCCAAAAGCCCTGCATTCACATCAAACTGGACGCGCGAAGGATTCGAGGAAGCTGTGGGGGCTGCCAAGGAATACATTGCCTCCGGCGATTGCTACCAGATTGTGCTCTCGCAAAAGTTCATGAAGCGCACCTTTGCCTCGCCAATCTCAATCTACCGCGCGCTGCGCGCAACGAACCCATCGCCATATATGTTCTTCCTGCGCCTGGATGATGAAGCGATAATCGGCGCATCGCCGGAGATGCTGGTTCGCTGTAGAGGGCAACGCCTGGATTACCGCCCCATTGCGGGAACCAGAAAGCGCGGCGCTACGGAGACGGAAGACTGGATGCTGGGCGAAGAGATGCGCGCAGACGAGAAAGAGGTGGCAGAGCACATAATGCTCGTTGACCTGGGAAGAAACGATCTGGGGCGCGTCGCGGATTACGGCTCAGTAGAGATAGACGAGTTGATGGCGATTGAGCGCTACTCCCATGTTCAGCATCTGGTGAGCAGCCTTCGCGCTCGCTTGCGCGCCCGCCTTGATCGTTTTGACGCGCTCGCTTCATGTTTTCCTGCGGGAACTGTGACGGGCGCTCCGAAGGTGCGCGCGATGGAGATAATACGCGAGCTTGAGCCGGAGAAGCGCGGCGTTTACGCAGGCGCAGTCGGCTATCTTGACTACGCGGACAATCTTGATACGTGCATTGCGATTCGCACGATGGTTGTAAAAGATACGGTCGCGTCCATACAGGCGGGCGCAGGCATAGTTGCCGATTCCGTTCCTGCGCGAGAATATGAGGAGTGTGTGAACAAGGCTCGCGCCCTTGTGCGCGCAATCGAGATGGCTGAAAGGGGTTTGTGAGTTGAGAAAGCGTCCTCGCATCTTCTTGTCAATAATCTTCCTGCTTCTTCTATTTGGGCTTGCAATGGCGCAAGGCGAACTTGCGCCCACGCAAAACCCCGTATCGCCGCCGCAGCAGCAGAAGGCGAACTCGCGCCCGGCAGTACGTCCTTCGCCGCAGCAATCTACTCAAGCCGCGCCCTCAGATTCGCCAAAGCCAGAGCCTTTCGATCACGCGACGAAAACTGAGATGGCCGCGCAGTGCGTGACGCTTGAAACCGAGATTGGAAAGATTGTAATTGAAGTGCTGCCGGAGACCGCGCCTGAGACCGTGCGCAACTTTCTCAATCTGGCCGCCACGGGCGCTTACGACACGACGACCTTCAGCCGCGTCGTTCGTGGGTTCGTTATTCAGGGCGGGCAACTCGGCACGAGTCAAAGATGGAACGAAGTTCTTTCGCAGCGCGCACGTCGCACCATCTCGGACGAGCCAAACTTCATAAGGCACGAGCGCGGCATAGTCTCAATGGCGCGCTCCGAAAGACCCAACAGCGCGACCACAAGCTTCTTCATACTCGTTGATCGTGCGCCGCACCTGGACGGCACATTCGCAGCCTTCGGTCGAGTGACGAGCGGCATGGACGTGGTTGACG
>DATHJK010000457.1:0-3803 GCA_035316225.1 Pyrinomonadaceae bacterium | reverse complement strand
CGCGAGAGTTGATTCTGCTCATCAGAAACAGCTTCGCCATTGAAGTCATCTTTTTCAACGATCCGCTGACGATCAATGAAGGGTTGACCAGACATGCCGCCGGTCATGGCAATCATGTGCATGTGCGCTTCAAGGCTTAAGCCGTAATAGCTACGCGAATATTGACGCCTCTATGAAACACCTCCTCTCAAGCAGGCAAGTGTTTCATAGAGGCGTCATGTTCGCACAATCCCGAAAATTCTCACTCTGAAATTCTGCTATTATTCCGATTGCCCTGAAGTTCATGCGCGCAGAGATAGAGCGGATTCCACCTGAGTGTGGGATGAGTAAGTCTCGCCACACACTCAATTGATAATTTATACAGATGTAGATTCAGCTTGGCCGAAATATGAAGAGTAAGACGTGGGACAAGTTCAGCAAGCTTCTGCAAGAGAGAAACGAGTACCCGGAGCGTGCATCTCGTATTGACCGGAAGATTAATAAAACTTTCGGTGAAACCCGCGCCGTGCTTGTGATGGACATGTCCGGGTTTTCGAGGCTTACGATAAAGCATGGTCTCATACACTTTCTGGCGATGATTCACCGTATGCACCAGATTGCGCTGCCGACTGTAGAAGAGCACAAAGGCGAAGTTATAAAGTGGGAGGCCGATAACGTCTTTGCAGTCTTCCCGGAAGTCGAGCAGGCCGTTGATGCGGCGATTGACATACTGAATCGTTTCTCAGCCGCGAATACTATGCTGCCCGAAGAGATGGATCTTTATGGAAAATTCGGCATAGGATACGGCGAAACTCTACTCATAGAGCGCGAAGACCTTTACGGCGCTGAGGTGAACATCGCTTCAAAGCTGGGCGAAGATTTGGCGCGGGCCGGAGAGATTTTATTGAGCGAGGCTGCCTTCGCCCGAGTTGACGCTCTTGCGCGGCGTTATAAGAGAGAGAAGAAATCAATCTCAGGCTTGAGCCTTATAATTCACAAGGTTTTGTACGACGAACAGCCGCGAAAGACTTCACGGAAGAGAAGATGAAAACTCGGAAACGCAAGCCCTCGTCAGAAGTCGGGCGAGAAAAGAATAATCTCTCAGCCCAAAACCACCTTCGCTAAATTAAGGGCGAAAGCCAGGGCACGTCTTTAGACGTGCAGTTAGAAATTAAAAATCAAATGTTTTCACCTTTGACCTGACTTAATTCAAACTACAGCTTTCGCTGTGTCTGCCGATTGCTTCGCAGCGCCGAACAGGTCTCTGAAAAGTAATGAGCTCTGTAAAGAGCTACAGACGCCTTCAAGTCTTTCTTCCAACTCTTTCGCCTGCTCTGTGGGATATTCACTATGCAGAGCGAGCTTACTCTCATCTTCGTTCATTCCCGCGAGCATGCACTGGAAGACGAAAAGATGCAGATCGTCAAAGTCACTCAGCCCCAGAACGTTCTGCTCCGTCGAGCCGTAAACCTTTGTCGTAGTCAATTCGTCAACCCAGTCCGTCACAATCTCCACAGGGTCACGCTCCGGGTGGCGCGATTTGACCAGTTCCAGAAGCCTGATTCTGTCTGGAACGTTCAATAGCAGGGCTAAGAAAAAGCGATGATCGCTGTCAGTGATAGTCGCGCGGCGCTTGATGATGTTGCCCTGTCGCCGCATCTCGTCGAAGACAGGCGGAAGAAATTCCACAAGCGCCCCGTGTCTTGAGCGCGCCTTTTCCAGCAGCGAGTCAAAGCGCTTCGTGCCTGCGGACGAGTTGAACAGGCTGGAAAGATCTGTGTCGGACAGGTATGTGAACGTCGTATTGAGCAGGTAAAAAGTGGTCTGGAAATCCGCGTTGCTTATGAGATCGGCAATGAACGAGTCTGCCTCCGGGTGCTTCATGTGTAGCAGTAGCGATGTGGTCTGAAGTCTTCTGATGATCTGCGTCTCTTTATAAAAAGGGTCGTGCGCTATATGAGGTTTGAGGTAACTGTACTGAGGCAACTCCTTCGGCAGCCCCTGTGTTCTTACAGTAATAGTGGCCGACGGCCTCTCAAGATGAAAAAGAGCATGTATGTATTGGTTGCCCGGAAGGATTTTCTGAACGTCGCCTTCGCGCAGCAGCTTCACGCTCTTCAACTCAGTGTGTCCCACCAGGAAGCGCGAGTTAATCTCTCGCACAAGCTCGAATTGGTGGTGGCTGTGTATGCTTGATCCGGCTAAAACCTGAAACGCGCCGCAGAATGAGTGCTGGTGAATTTCCGTTGTTCCGTCCAGCCAGAAATAGATGTCAACGTAGAATCTTGAGCCGTTGTACAGGGTAATCGGAGGATTGCCGAACTTCGCGTCAATGTCCTGCTGAAGCGGCAACTGAGTTGTGGTCTGCGTCCAGCGAACTATCTCCCACGGGTCAACGCGATTGAGCAAATCCGCTTCCATGAGCGCCTGCTCGGCAATAGCAGGGAAAATCTCATCATCGTAATTCTTATCCTTCCAGCGCTCTTCTATGAGCGCTCCAAGTTCCTGGAAAACTTTCATCTATTTACCTCTCTGGTTTCCGCGCCGAGCATTTCAGTCGCCGCTGAGGGGTGCCTCTTGTTTACTCGTCATCTCGCGCCAGGTGAGCGGCTGGCTTCCGTCATCAAGGCGAACCATAGAGATGCAGCCGGGCGAAGGGCAGACAAGGTAGCAGAGGTTGCAGCCGACGCATTCGTGTTCGTCAACCACAGGGAATCGCTTGCCGTTGATTTCTACAAGCGGGACGCACTGGTGCGCGCCGTCCTCGCAGGCTATGTGGCAGAGGTTGCATTGAATGCAAAGGCTGTGGTCAATGCGCGCGACTGTTTTGTAATGAAGATCAAGGTTGCCCCAATCTGTCACGCGCCTCACGCTCATGCCTATGATGTCGTTGACGCTATTGAACCCTTTTTCGTCCAGATAGTTTGACAACCCGTCAATCATGTCTTCGACGATGCGATAGCCGTAGTGCATGACAGCCGTGCAGACTTGAACTGTGGTTGAGCCGAGCAGCAGGAATTCCGCAGCATCGCGCCATGTGGAAATTCCGCCTATGCCGCTGATGGGAATGTTTATTTCGGAATCGCGTGCGAGTTCCGAGACCATGTTGAGCGCTATGGGCTTCACAGCCGGGCCGCAGTAACCGCCGTGCGCGCTCATTCCATTGACATTCGGGTGCGGTATCATCGTTTCAAGATCAACCCCTATGACAGAGTTGATCGTGTTGATGAGCGAGAGCGCGTCCGCGCCACCTTTGACCGCCGCGCGCCCCGGCGGCAATATGCTCGTCACGTTCGGCGTGAGCTTCACGATGACCGGAAGCTTTGTAGCCTCCTTCACCCATTCCGTAACCATGCAGGTGTAGTCCGGCACCTGTCCCATAGCGGCACCCATGCCACGCTCTGACATGCCGTGCGGGCAGCCGAAGTTCAATTCGACGCCGTCCGCGCCCGTGTCCTCGACCTTCTTCGCAATCTCATGCCACGCCTCACGCCTGGATTCGACCATGAGCGAAATGATGAGCGCGTTCTTCGGATACTTCTTCTTGCACTCGCGTATCTCGCGCAGGTTCACATCGAGCGGGCGGTCTGTGATGAGTTCTATGTTGTTCAAGCCCATCATGCGCTGCGGCCCCATGTCCACAGCGGCCAGGCGCGAGCAGACGTTTACAATCGGCTCGCCAAGTGTCTTCCACACAGCGCCGCCCCAGCCTGCGTCGAACGCGCGCTCGACCATAGAACCCATGTTCGTCGGCGGCGCAGAAGCCAGCCAGAAAGGATTTGGTGATTTGATACCAGCGAAATCTACACTTAAGTCTGCCATCG
>DATHJK010000456.1:0-7198 GCA_035316225.1 Pyrinomonadaceae bacterium | reverse complement strand
GACCATGCCGGTTTCAAGCATCTGCTCCAGGGCGCGTAGATCATCCAGAAGGGCCTTCATAAAGGCCCTCTGCTGATGTTCATCTACGACCCGATCCACGTCCTGTTCACCCATCATCAATTCCTATCACGGCAAGTCCTGGCGTGCCATCACTTATTCGTGTCCCCGCGAACGCTTCGATTTCTTCCAGATAGCCGAGGTCGCGCCCTTTAGCATTTATCGAGCGGAGCCATTTGCGACGCACTCGGCACAAGAGGTTCTAATTTCTTTACCGCTTACTTCTCGTCGCCCGACTCTTCCCCTGCTGCTTCTTCTCACGCGCGAGCCTTAGTACGTCGCCCGGTTGACAACTAAGCATCCGACAGATTCGCT
Source organism: Pyrinomonadaceae bacterium (assembly GCA_035316225.1). Taxonomy (GTDB): domain Bacteria; phylum Acidobacteriota; class Blastocatellia; order Pyrinomonadales; family Pyrinomonadaceae; genus 3-1-20CM-3-53-8. Next base: position 6,826 of record DATHJK010000456.1, on the reverse strand, counting down.
CCAGAGTCGCAAAATTGATGCCCACCGATTTGCCTTTCTTCAACCGCCACAGCGTCGAGTGGCTGATTCCTGTCTCTTTTGCCAGCCAATAGAAAGTCCGCCCTCGCTCTTCCAGTAACTCATCGACTCGAATCTCAATCAAAGTGCGCCTCCCATCCTGATATTCATTATTTATCATACGCGAAGTATATCACCTATGAAATATATTCTATACTTGACATATATATTTGTCTAGCGTAAAGTTGTACAGAACCGAGACCAGCTCACTCCCTTCTCAGATCTTCTGGAATTTTCCAGACCACCTGACGCCCACAGCTCAACTATCATGAAGCGATGAATGCTTACCTTCCCTGTATGGTCTAAACCACGAGCGGATTTCTTGATTCGAGCCTTTTGGCCCCAGTCGAAGAGAGCTTAGAACATTCAATCTACAGGGACTTTAATTCTTGGTAGAAAAACCAAAAAGGAGATCGGAGTAAGTTATGACGACTAATATCAAACCTCTACATGATCGCGTGATCGTGAAACGCATTGATGAAGGCGAGCAGGTTCGTGGGGGCATTATTATCCCAGACACCGCGAAAGAGAAACCGCAGGAGGGCGAAGTGATCGCCGTAGGAGAGGGCAAATACAGGGAAGACGGCACCCGCCAGGAGTTAGATGTTAAGACCGGCGACCGTGTCTTGTTCGGTAAGTTCGGCGGTTCTGAAATCAAGCTCGACGGTGAAGATCTGTTGATTATACGCGAGGACGAGATTCTCGGAATCATCAAACGCGCGGGCGCGGCGGCAGGCTCTGCCGGTGGCAGTATCGCGACGGGCGGCAAGAAGAGCGGCAAATAGTTCTTCTACAGCAGAAGACTTAATAGCTGAAGTCCCTACGGGGATGTCACAAGCAATTTTGATGAGGAGAAGAGATAAAGATTATGGCAAAGCAAATTATTCATGGCGAAGAGTCCCGCGCGGCAATTTTGCGCGGCGTCAACCAACTCGCCGACGCGGTGAAAATCACGCTCGGTCCTAAGGGACGCAACGTGGTTCTGGGCAAGACATATGGCAGCCCGACGATCACGAAAGACGGCGTGACAGTAGCGAAAGAGATTGAACTCAAAGATTCAATGGAGAACATGGGCGCGCAGATGGTGAAGGAAGTCGCCTCGAAGACTTCGGACGTGGCAGGCGACGGCACGACTACTGCAACGGTTCTCGCACAAGCGATTTTCCGTGAAGGCGTGAAGACGGTAGCGGCGGGCGCGAACCCTATGGCTCTTAAGCGCGGGATTGACAAAGCGGTCGAGCGCGCGACAGCAGAGATCAAGAAGATAGCTAAGCCGGTCAAAGGCGAGATGATTGCGCAGGTCGGCACAATCTCCGCAAACGGCGATGCGACCATCGGCGAGCTTATCGCGGAAGCGATGAACAAGGTCGGCAAGGACGGAGTCATCAGCGTTGAAGACTCACAGACAATGGAGACAACGCTAGAGTTTGTCGAAGGGATGCAGTTTGATCGCGGCTACCTGTCGCCTTACTTCGTGACCGATGCGGAAAGCATGGAGGCAGTTCTCGAAAATCCAGTTATTCTGATCAGTGAGAAGAAGATCTCTTCGATGAGGGATATTCTGCCCGTGCTGGAGCAGGCCGCCAAGCAAGGCAAGCCGATGCTGATCATTGCTGAAGACGTCGAAGGCGAAGCGTTGGCGACCCTCGTGGTGAATAAACTGCGCGGCACAATAAACGTCGCGGCGGTGAAAGCACCCGGCTTCGGAGATCGTCGTAAGGCAATGCTCGAAGACATCGCTGTTTTGACAGGAGGCCGTGTTATCAGCGAAGACCTCGGGATCAAGCTTGAGAACGTCAAGATCGAAGATTTGGGAAGCGCTAAGCGTGTGACTATCGATAAGGACACGACGACTATCATTGATGGCGAGGGTAATCCTCAGGACTTGCAGGCTCGCGTGAAAACCCTAAAAGCACAGATCGAAGACACCACTTCAGACTACGACCGCGAGAAACTGCAAGAGCGGCTGGCGAAACTCGTCGGCGGCGTCGCCGTCATCAAAGTCGGTGCGGCCACGGAGACAGAGCTTAAAGAGAAGAAAGCGCGCGTCGAAGACGCAATGCACGCGACCCGCGCGGCGGTTGAAGAAGGCATTGTCCCGGGCGGCGGCGTGGCGTTGATTCGCGCGGCGAAGGCGCTCGACAAATTCAGGATTTTTGAGCCCGACGAAGACGGCGAAGTGATTGGAGAGGTAGACGAGCAGATCGGCGTCACTATCGTTAAGCGAGCGCTTGAAGAGCCGCTTCGTCAGATCGCCTTTAACGCCGGCAAAGAAGGCGCTGTGATTGTCGAGAAAGTTCGCTCCGACAAGAACGCAAACTTCGGCTACAACGCAGCGACCGATAAGTTTGAAGACCTCGTGGCGGCAGGCATTATCGACCCGGCGAAAGTCACGCGCTACGCGCTGCAAAACGCAGCATCAATCGCTGGATTGATGCTGACCACTGAAGCTCTAATTTCTGAAACCCAGGAAGATGATAAGCCCGGGACGATGTCCGGGGGTATGGGCATGGGCGGGGGCATGTAAGACCCGTCTGCGGGTTGCTGGCCCACTAAATGGATCGCGGGAACAGAAACATCTGATCTTTGAGACTGCACGCGGGTTTCAAAGATCAGAGTTTCCCATACTGATAAAAGAATAGTATGGCTTCAATGAAGAGAGGTTAAAAGCAATGGCTACAGTTCTGACAAAACAGACCGGAGAACTCGCAGGCGGCATGAAAGCAGAAGAGGGGATGACAGCTCGCCTGACCGCTCCTTTACTCACGTTTGATATAGCGGCTGAAATCGAGCAGCTTAACAACGAAGAGCACTGGCAGAAGGACGGGCGGATCTCAAAGACGCTGGTGAAGCATTCCGATTTCAGAATCGTGCTGATGTTCATGAAGGCCGGAACGGTGATGCAGGAGCACAAGACTGACGCCAGGATCTCTATCCATGCCCTCAGTGGACGACTGCTCATCAAACTTGATAGTCAAACAGTTGAACTCCCGGCGGGGCATCTACTGGTACTTGAGAAGGGCCTCTCGCACGATGTCAAAGCTATTGAGGAGAGCGTCTTCTTGCTCTCAATTTCGTGGCCGCACGGAGTTGATCAGGAGCTACAAGGAAACGTCTAGCCTTCAATGAAGGTTAAGTTTGACTAGAACAGTTTTTCAAGGGGTTATGAGATGGGAAAGATGCGCGCCACTGTTTTTCATGGCGTAAACGACATTCGAGTTGAGGAAGTTGAACGTCCACGGGCGGGAGTCGGCGAAGCGGTCATTCGCGTCACACTGACGACCATCTGCGGCACCGATCTGCACATTGTGCGCGGTGAGTATCCGGTGAAGTCTGGCCTTGTCATAGGTCACGAACCGGTGGGAGTGATTGATGAACTCGGCCCCGGAGTTACCGGTTATGAGGTCGGGATGCGCGTACTCGTGGGCGCGATAACTCCCTGCGGCCAGTGCCGCGCCTGTTTGTCAGGCCAGCTTTCACAGTGCGGTCATGGCGAAGGCTATGAGGCCGTGGGTGGGTGGCGCTTTGGTAACACTATCAACGGCGCACAGGCTGAGTACTTACTCGTGCCACACGCGCAGGCCAATCTCGCCAAAATCCCGGACGAGTTGACGGACGAACAAGTCATCCTCCTCGCCGACATCGCTTCGACCGGATTCAGCGGCGCGGAGTCCGCACAGATTAAGATCGGCGATGCTGTCGTCGTCTTTGCGCAGGGGCCAATCGGATTGTGCGCCACAGCCGGAGCGAAGCTTATGGGCGCATCTCTTATCATCGCGATCGATGGTGATCGGAATCGCCTGGAAATGGCGCGCCGGATGGGTGCGGACGTGACGATTGATTACCGTGAATCGGATGTGGTCGCGGAGGTGAAGAGGTTGACCGGCGGGGGAGCAGACGTGTCGATTGAGGCGCTTGGCACGCAGGAGACTTTTGAGTCGGCGCTCAGAAGTCTGCGCCCGGGCGGCACGCTCTCCAGCCTCGGCGTCTATTCCGGCAAAGTGCAGATTCCTTACGAAGCATTCGCGGCGGGGCTGGGCGATTATCGTATCGTCACAACGCTCTGCCCTGGCGGCAAGGAACGGATGCGGCGACTGATGGAGGTGGTCAGGCATGGTCGTGTTGATCTCACCCCATTGCTGACGCATACCTTCTCGCTGGATGACATCAAGGAGGCATATCAGGTCTTCGGCCAGCGCGCGGAAGGCGTGATCAAGGTCGCCATCAAGCCATGAAGCGTGCCGCAGAAGAAATATAAGGAGACGTTTATGATGATCAACAGCAGAACAGAGAAGCCATTTACCTTTGAGTTCATTAATGAAGGATCGAAAGTTCTTTTAGGGTTGACGAATGGATGCGACCAGACGCTCAAGTGTATCGAGGTACTGACCGTCTTTCTGAAAGATGAAGAAACTCCAGGCGGCGGCCCTTCACAAGCCAATATTAAGTTTAAGGATACAGAGTGTATATACCCGAATGAGAAAATCGTCTTATCTCACCGAACCTGGATAAATGGTAAACCCGCTGACCCCAGTCAAGACCAGTTAGAGCGACTTAAAGTCATCGCCGGTGAGGTCAAACCTTACGTACTGGACATTTCATGGGAAGATGCGGACGGGAAATCAAGGTTTCAACGAATACCGGTCGGGCACTGACCCGTTTATTAGACATAATAGACAAAGGAGAAGTTTATGAAGAAAAGTGTGGGTATGTGGATAGATCATAAAAAGGCTGTGATCGTGTTGGTTGAGGGCAAAGAAGAAGAAATTATGTTGATTTGTCCTAAAGAGGAAAAACAACACCGACAATCCGGTGTCTCAATGCCGGCAGATGATATACGACAGCGAGAGTTGACTGGCCATCTCAACAGTTACTTCGACGAGGTAGTTACGTGCATTCGTGATGCAGAATCCATTCTGATATTTGGTCCCGGTGAGGCAAAGGGCGAGCTAAAGAAACGCCTGGAGAAAGACAACTTTGACGGACGCATAGTAAGAATCGAACCAGCCGACAAGATGACTGACCCGCAGATTGTGGCGAAAGTTCGAGAGCACTTTCTTAATCAGAGTGCGGCAGTAGGTACGAGATAGAATGCCTCTGCTCAACATTCCAGATTTTGAGTACTCATCTAAAAGGAAAGAAAGAGATGTTAAATCAAAACAATATTATCGTCGGCGACCATGTTCGCGTGCTCTCTGGCAGTCATACTGGTGAGATCGCTATAGTGGATAAGGTGATACGGCTGTCTGATCAATCAGGCCCTTATGCGCGATTCCACCTCACGTACGAGGGAGGAAAAGTCGCCTATCGAAGCATGGATAGTGTGCAGAAGGTCAATGATGACACGAGGTCAAGCGATGGGACGGAAAGCCCTTCCCATGAGCAACATTGAACAAGAGTTCCGGGAGTTGGATAGCGGGTGGGTCGCAGCCTATCTGCAAGGCGATACAGCCCTATTCGACCGTATCTGGATTGATGGCTTCATCTTAACGTTCCCTTTTGGTCAATTTACCAACAAGGAACGGGAGCTCGCAAACATCAAATCCGGTGCTCTCGAACTCGAATCCCTCTCTACCGATGGCATTAAGGTGAAAGTCTATGGAAATACGGCTGTGATGGCTGGCCGCTTCATGGGGTATCAGCAGCAAGCGTGCGAAAATTTACTATAAGGAATGGCCAGAAGTGTGAAAAGCGGCTTCTTAACGTAAAAATTCGCTTGTAAACTGCTCAGACCAAGATTTCCTCACATTCACTGCATACAAACATTGCGTACAAACCATATTGTACGCAATAATGCTCCTCCAGCCACCGTATTTCACGCAATGAACCGGGTAGCTAACGCGGGGGTCTATCTTGCGTACAATACAACAGTCCAAAGCAAAACCGGACGAGCGCTGGCGCTTTACCTTCCTCGACAGCTTACGCCGCGATGACTTATCACCCATCACTGTGCGTGGCTATCGCTACGATCTGGACCAGTTTCTTGGCTGGTTGACAGAAGCGAAAGGCGGGCCGTTGCGCTTCGAGAAGCTGACCGTCATTGATCTAATCAACTACCGCCAGTACCTCGTCAACGTCCAGGCGCTCAAACCCGCGACGGTGAATCGCAGGCTCGAAGCTTTACGCCGACTATGTCGCTGGGCCTACCAGACCAAACGGTTAAAGAAGAACATCGCGCAGGAACTCAAGCCGATGCGAACGGTGCGGAACATCCGTCCCGCCGGCTTAACCGAGCCGGAGGTTCACGCGCTGCTCCGTGTCGCCGGTGAGTCCGGGCACGGGCTGGCCGCGCGCAACTATGCGCTCTGCCAATTGCTCCTGCAAACTGGCCTGCGTGTCAGCGAAGTCGCTGCTCTACACATCTCGGACATCACAGCGCATGAGCGCTCCGGCACGGTTCGTGTCAGGCAAGGCAAAGGGATGAAAGCGCGCGAGGTGGCGCTCAACGCGACGGCCAGACGAGCGCTGCGTCTGTACCTGGATGCGCGCGGCGAGCACAAAGCGGGAGACGCTTTCTTTCTCAGCGACCGGGGCGCTCCGATGCCGGTCCGCACCATTCAATCCGTCATCACTCAACTCGCGCGCCGGGCCAAGATCACGCGCGTGAAGGTGTCAGTGCATACGCTGCGTCATACTTTCGCGCTGAATTATCTGCGTCAGAATCCGGGCAAGCTCGTCGAGTTATCTCAACTGCTGGGTCATGAATCATTGGATACAACGGCCATCTACACGCGCCCCTCGAGCGAAGAGTTAGCTCAAGACTTGGAGC
>DATHJK010000455.1:0-6936 GCA_035316225.1 Pyrinomonadaceae bacterium | reverse complement strand
CTGAGCTGGTGGATGTCTCGGATGGCTCGCAACTCTGGGGCGAGCAATACAACCGAAATTTTTCCGACATCATAACCGTGCAGAACGACATCGCCTGGAAGATTTCCGAAAAGCTACGGCTAAAACTGACCGGCGAAGACGAGCGCCGCGTGACGAAGCGTTATACGGATAACCCGGAGGCTTACCAGCTTTATTTAAAAGGTCGTTACTTCTGGAACAAGCGCGGTGAGGAGAACTTCAGGACGGGCATCAAATATTTTCAGGACGCGATACAGCTTGACCCTTCCTACGCTCTGGCCTATTCAGGCATGGCCGATTCTTACGCGCTCCTTGCGGATAACGGTGCTGTTGCGCCATCGGACGCGATGCCGAAGGCGAAAGTGGCTGCGGAAAGAGCGATAGAGCTTGATCACGAGCTGGCCGAAGCCTACACTTCGCGCGCTTTCGTCAAACTGGCTTACGACTGGGACTGGATAGGCGCAGAGAGCGATTTCAAGCAGGCTCTGACACTGAATCCTAACTACCCTACGGCTCACCAGTGGTATGCCTCGTACCTGATGCAGATGGGTAGAGCAAATGAAGCGCGCGAAGAGATAAAGCGCGCGCAGCAGCTAGACCCGCTCTCGCTCATCATCAGCGCCAATTCCGGCCTCTATCTATACTATTCGCACGACTACGATGCGGCGATTGAGCAGTATCGTCGCACGCTTGAGATTGACCCGGACTTCTACATAGCCCATTACTACGTGGGGCAGGCTTACGTGCAGAAGAAGATGTACAACGAGGCAATCGCAGAATTTCAGAAGCTTATAAACGCGCCCGGCGATATTCTGGAAGCCGAGGCCGCGCTCGGAAACGCATATGCTCTCGCGGGGCGTCGCACAGACGCGCAGAAGATTTTGGACGGTATGCTGACGACAGCGCAGCAGCGTTACATCTCGCCTCTTTACGTGGCAACCGTTTACACCGGACTCGGAGACAGAGACAAAGCAATCGAATGGCTGAACAAAGCTTATGACAATCGCCATCCGGGCTTAGTGCTTATACGTGTGGAACCAATGTTCGACAGTTTGCGTTCCGATTCGAGATTTCAGCAACTCCTGAGCCGCTTCGACCACAACGGCTAGCGTCATTGCAGACGGGCGGGTTTCGGATTGAAAAGCAGGTTGAAGAGAAAGCCCCTCAATCTAATTCTTCAAGTAATTCTGAAAGCTCGCCCGGCAAGGGTGAAGTGAAGTGCAATCGCGCGCCCGTCAATGGATGACGAAAGCCCAATTGTTCGGCATGAAGAAACTGGCGGCCTAATTTTGCTATACTCGATCGCACTCTTACATCGGGTACGGTCTTGTCGCGCCCGCCTCCGTAAACTCCGTCGCCAACCACAGGATGCTTCAGCCACGCCAGATGAACTCTTATCTGATGCGTGCGCCCCGTCTTAATCTCAACTTCGAGCAGAGTGAATCTCTCGTAACGCTTTCGCACGCGGTAGAGCGAGAGCGCCGCGCGCCCGCCACGAACGACAGCCATGCGCGTGCGCGTTCGTGCATCTCGTCCGATTGGTTGATCTATCGAGCCGCTGTCTTTCTCAACCCGCCCATGCGCGAGCGCGACATAGGATTTGAAGACCTCGCGGGCGCGGAATTGATCGGCCAGATTTTCATGGGCTTCTTCGGTCCTGGCTACGACTATCAAACCGGAAGTGTCCTTGTCTAAACGATGAACAATGCCCGGTCTCGCCGCGCCTGCCGCTTGAGAAAGATGCTGGAAGTGAAAGGCTAGCGCGTTCGCCAGCGTCCCGGAACGAACTCCCGCCGCAGGATGAACGACCATTCCGGCGGGTTTGTTGACGACCACAATCGCGTCGTCTTCATAAACAATTTCGAGCGGAATGTTTTCGGGCGTGAAAGATGTGTATGGAATCGTCGCCAGTTCGACTTCAACCATATCGCCCGCGCGCAGCTTGTAAGAAGATTTCTGAGCGCGGTTATTAACTGATACATCGCCGTCTTCTATCAAACGCTGTAGCGCCGAGCGGCTGCGCTCTGAAATCTTCGCTGCGAGGTAAGCGTCAAGACGAGCGCCCGCTTCCCATGCGGAAATCTGAAACTGAAGCGTCTCCGCTTCCTGCTCCGTTGTCTCCGTCCAGATTCCTGAAGAGTCTTCGCTCATACGCGCGCGGGCTTCGTCCCGGAAGGAATCTCTTCCGGCTTCGCTTCACCCGCACGTCGCCAGCGAATGAAGATGATGACGATGGCGGCGATGCCGACCAAGATGCTGACCATCTGCGAAGTTGAAAGAGTTGTGAGCGTCGTCAAGCCTAAAATATCTCCGCGCGGGTCGTCGCGCCAGAACTCTATGGTGAAGCGCGCGATTGAGTAGAGCACCGCGTAGAAGAGTATGACCTGGCCGCTGAAACGTTTTCTGCGATGAAGCCAGAGCAGGAAGAAGAAGATAATTAACGTGGCGAAAGATTCGTAAAGCTGCGTGGGATGCAGGTGAGCGTTGATGGGGACGCCTGTTATCTCGTGCCCCAGTTCCGTGAACTTCACGCCCCAGGGCATAGTCGTGGGCTTTCCCCAGCAGCAGCCCGCCGCGAAGCACCCTTGCCGCCCGATTGCCTGTCCCAAAGCAATGCCCGGCGCGAAAGCGTCGGCGGTCTTCCACCAGGGCAGGCCGTAATGTCGTATCAGAAAATAGCCTGTCAGTGCGCCGCCTATGAATCCGCCATAAAAGACTCCGCCTGAACGAAGAAAGTCGAGCGAGATGAGTTGCAGCGGGTGCTCGCGGTAGACAGGCTCAGTCCACAGCATCAGAACTTTCGAGCCTACGAGCGCGGCCAGCAGCATCCACAAGCCCAGATCGTAAATGCGCTCGCGCGGCAAACCGTCCCGATGAGCAAGCCGAGCCGCGATTAAAAGCGCAGCCAGAAACGCCAGCGCCAGCAGCACGCCATAAGTGTTTATCGGAAAATTGCCTATGCGAAATAGTTCGGGAAACATAAAAAGTCTGGAGTCCGGAGTCCGGAGTCTGGAGTCAAAACTGAGATAATCTTCAGCAGTTTGATATAGCAGTAATTGAGTTTACTTGCTTGCTTCTGGTTTCCGACCCTGGACTCCAGACTCCAGACTCTCGACTCCAGACCTTCTTTTTCTTCCTTCAAAAAATAGATCATACGCGAGCAGTGCTGCGCCCGCGCAGATGCTCGCGTCTGCGACGTTGAACGTGGGCCAATGATAAGACCCTGCGTGCAGCAGTATGAAATCAATCACGTAGCCCAGTCGCACGCGATCCATCATGTTGCCGGTGATGCCTGCGAGCAAAAGAGCGCACGCGCCCAGCACGCGATCATCCGAGCGCGGCGTCTTGAAAAAATAGTAGAGCACGGCGAGCGCTGCAAGCGCTGCCAGAACAACGAAGAACCAGCGACCGAACGCGCCTGACTCCTGCAACTGTCCGAAGGCCACGCCGCGATTCTGCGCGTAAACGAAATCGAGAACCCCGCTGATTACAGTTCTATCATCGCCGTACCGCAGCGAGCGAACAGCCCAAGCCTTCGTCGCTTGATCCATCAGGAAGACAGCCGCCGCAGCGACTAGATAGGCCGCGCGCCAGCCCAGGTCGCTTCTCTTCACGCCGAAGCCCCTTCCTCTATCTCTCGCAGCGCCTCTGCGCAACGCTCGCACGCCGTAGGGTAGCGCTCAGATTCTCCGACATGAACAGAGTAGTTCCAGCACCGCTCGCACTTCTCGCCTTCAGCTTGGCTGACTGTTATGACGAGATGTTCAAATTCGTCGCTATCTACTTCATCTGCCTGAGAAAGTTCAACCTGCGACACGATGAAAAGGTAGCGCAGTTCTTCCTGATGAGTTTTGAGCGCTTCATAAAGCTTTCTGGCCGTAGATATTTGAACGCGAGCTTCGAGTGAACTGCCTATCAGTTTTGCCGCACGAGCCTCTTCTAGTTTTCCTAAAACCATATCACGAAGCCTGAACAGTAATGCCCACTCCGTCCTCAATTCCATGTCCTGCACGTTTGAGGATTCTGGGAAAACGGCAAGATGAACCGAAGCCGCTTCTTCATTCTCACTGCCAGCATGCGGCAAATTCTCCCAGACCTCATCAGCAGTGAAGACTAGAATCGGAGCCAGCAATCGAGCAAGCGCGTCTGCGATTCTGTAGAGCGCAGTCTGCGCAGAACGTCGCGCGTGGTTTCGCGGCGCAAACGTGTAGAGACGATCCTTGATTATGTCGAAGTAGCGTGCCGAGAGCGTCACGGTGCAGAAGTTGTAGAGCGTATGAAAGACCACATGAAACTCGTAAGCTTCATAAGCCGCACGCACGCGAGCTACGACTTCATCAAGCTCCGCGAGCGCCCACCGGTCTATCTCCAATATCTCATCTTCGGCAACGCTGTCACGCGCCGGCTCGAACCCATAAAGATTTCCGAGCGCAAAGCGCGCAGTGTTGCGAAGCTTGCGGTATCCGTCCGTGATGCGCTGCAAAATCTCCGGCGCAACGCGCATGTCTTCATGGTAATCGGTCGAGGCGCACCACAGGCGAAGAATCTCAGCGCCGCTCTCCTTGATTACCTCGTCGGGCGCAACCGCGTTACCCAGAGACTTGTGCATTGCTTTCCCTTGCGCGTCCACAGTCCAGCCGTGTGTCAGCACAGTCTTGTAAGGCGCGCGGTCGTGCGCCGTAAGGCTGACCATCAGAGAAGAGTTGAACCAGCCGCGATATTGATCGCCGCCTTCAAGATAAATGTCCGCCTGTTGCCACTCGCCAAGTTTTGTGGCGAAATACTCTTTCCACACAGCAGCCCAGCTTGACCCGCTATCGAACCAGACATCCAGAATATCCGTCTCTTTGCTGAACTCCCGGCCTTCGCACTTCGGGCACTTGAAATTTTCCGGCAAGAGCGCGCTTGCATCACGCGCGTACCATGCGTCGGCAGACTCTTTCTCAAAAATGTCTGCAACGTGATTGACTATCGCCGGGTCGGCCACAGCTTCATTACACGAGTTGCAGTAGAAGACAGGGATAGGCACGCCCCACACGCGCTGGCGCGATACGCACCAGTCGGGTCTTCCTTTGAGCATGTTGCGCATGCGATCAAAACCCCAGGCGGGAATCCAACGGACGCGCTTAATCTCGCCCAGAGCAGCCTCGCGCAAAGAGAGTCCGACCTCGTTGTCCGTAAAATTCTCCGTGTAGTTGCTGAGGTCGCGCCCGTCCTCGTCCTGTTCCGGCTGGCTCACTTTCGTAGCAGCCATGCTGTCCATAGCTATGAACCATTGCGGCGTCGCGCGAAAGATCACAGGATTCTTGCATCGCCAGCAATGCGGGTAGCGATGCTCGTAGTTTTCAGAAAAGAGCAGCACACCGCGCTCGCGCATGAAATCTACAATCTTCGGATTAGCTTCAAAGACACGCTCGCCCGCGAAGTGTTCGACTTCAGGCGTAAATCTTCCCGCGTTATCTACGGGACAATAAATCTCAAGCCCATACTGTTTGCCAATCACAAAGTCGTCATGCCCGTGCCCCGGCGCAGTGTGAACGCAACCCGTCCCGGCCTTGCTCGTTGACTTTTTATCTCGCGCATCTTTCACATCCAGTTCCGTCTCGGCATCAGCTTCGCCGCCAAGCGTCACGTGCTCGCCCAACATCACAAGCGACGGGCGGTCAAGCCACGCATGACGACATTCAAGCCGGTCAAGCTTTGAACCCGGAAAGCTCGCTAAAACTTTCGGACGAATGTACTCTGTAACGCCAAATTCGTTGCCGCCGTTCCCGGCTATCTGCTCGTTCTTTCCTATGCCGCATTTTTTAGCGACATCATCCAGAAGCTCACTCGCAACGATGTAAACTTCTTCGCCATTCTCAAAAGCCGCGTACTCGAAATTAGGGTTGACCGCTATTCCCAGATTAGCAGGCAGCGTCCACGGCGTAGTCGTCCAGATTAGAAAGAAGACGTTTCGGCCAGCGAGCGCTTCATCAATCTGCGCGGGGTCTCCTGCGAAAGGAAACTTCACGTAGACGGACGGGCTGGTGTGCTCGTGGTATTCGACTTCGGCTTCTGCAAGAGCCGTCTGGTCGTGTATGCACCAGTAAACGGGGCGCGCTCCCTTGTAAACGTAGCCGCGCTCTATGAAGGAGGCGAAGAGTCGCGCGGTCTCAGCCTCGTAGGTGTTCGACATGGTGAGATAAGGATTCTCCCAAAGACCCAGAATCCCTAACCTCTGAAAATCTCTCGTCTGTCGTTTCAGCGCATCCGATGCGTGCTCGCGGCACGCGCGACGTATGCTCACCGCAGGCATGTTCGCTTTCTTCGCGCCGAGTTTTTTGTCAACGAACAGTTCAATCGGCAGGCCATGACAGTCGTAGCCCGGAACATAAGGCGCATCGAAGCCCAGCATGGTGCGCGATTTCACGACGAAATCTTTCAGGATTTTATTGAGCGCCGTTCCGATGTGTATGTCTGCGTTGGCGTATGGCGGCCCGTCGTGCAGTATGAACAGGGGAGCGCCACGCCTCGCGCGTCGAATCATCCCGTAGAGATTCATCTCCGCCCACTTCTTCAGGCGCGCGGGTTCCATCTGGCCCAGATTGGCTTTCTGGCCGAAGTTGGTCTTCGGCAAATTTATAGTCTTTTTAAGATCGAGCGGCGTTTCCGTTGACATAAGCTTTCACTTTCCGTTTCAAGTCAAGAGATCAATATTAGCGGCAAAGAGTGAAAAGGTGAAATGAGTAAAAGCATTTGGGGGAAAGGGGATGAAGGAAAGAGGTTAAAAGGTTGTTACGTGCCTTTCCTTTTTCCTTTTTCCCCATTTCACCTATTCTTTCTCTCTTTCCCTTAAAAACATTTTGCCCGAACCGTCTTCCTTTTCGGAGAAGACTGGTTCGGGCTTTTTCAAGCGCCTCGGATGTTCTAAGAGGG
>DATHJK010000454.1:0-4650 GCA_035316225.1 Pyrinomonadaceae bacterium | reverse complement strand
GCACGACATTGACGTTGAGGAGTTGATCAGGGAATTGCCGACCATATCGCAGATAGAGGAGATTGCCGGGCAAGAGGGTTTAGAGAACGTCACGTCCTGGACGCATATAGAGGAGTTTGACTACGAATCGGGCGAAGAGTTTTTGAACTCGCCGCTGATTACGGATTTTCTGCTGAGAGAGTGGCTCAGAGAACTGCCTGAAGCTGCGCAGGACAAAGTTTCTGCGGAGATTGCGCGCATCATTGACGAGGAGCGACACGACACGGACTTTGCTCTCTCCGTCAAAGCAACCCTGGTAACGGGGCGCAAACGTGAGGAATAGAAAGAGTCGTAAATAGTGAATCGTGAATAGAGAAAAGCAAGCTATTTCTATTCACGATTCACGATTCACTATTTACGCTTCTTGTCTTACTTGGTCTTAGTGGACTGGTCTAACATTCTCTCGTCTTCGATTCTGGTTGCGGCGTCGCCTCCTCTTATCGCCTGTCGGCGGCGCGCTTCCGCAACCAACTCTTCATCGCTCATCTGCGATAGAGAGGCGCGTTTGCCAGCATCTTCGCGCTCGCGTTCGATACGCTCCTCTTCATCCGCTTCACTCATTCCCTCTTTGAATGCGCGCTTGCTCTGCCCCAGCGCCTTCGCCAGTTGCGGTAGTTTGCTGCCACCGAAAAGCAGCAGCAGAACGACGAGGATGATAATCCACTCGGCCCCGCCCGGCATTCCCAGCAATAAAAATTGGTTCATAATAAAGTCCTCCACAAAAAGAGTTCCGGCTGCGACGCTTATCACTCTCCGCTGTTCGACTCGTAGAACAGATACTTGCGCCAGGTCTCGTCTGCGCGCCCCAGATAGCGCATGATCTGTCTGTTAACATGAAGCGAAAAGCCGCGCGGGCGTCTGAGCAAATGCATGCTCGCTTCCTCGGGCGTGCGGCTGCCTTTAAGATGGTTGCAGCGTTTGCAGCAGGCCACCAGATTATCCCACGTAGAGTCTCCGCCGCGCGAGCGAGGATGCACGTGATCCAACGTCAATTCCGCAGGCGAAAACTGTCTGCCGCAATACTGGCACGTCGAATGGTCGCGCAACAAAATGTTCTTGCGCGAGAGCGAGCGCCGCTCAAAGGGAATGTGTATGTATTCGACCAGGCGTATGACTGAAGGGGCATGAATCGAGAGCTTCGCCGAATGAAGCACGTGCCCGTTGTGCTCTTCGACGCGCGCGACTCCTTTGAAAATCATCACCACCGCGCGCCGCTCCGTGCACACGTTAATGGGTTCAAAAGATGCGTTCAGGACTAGAACTCGTCCGTTCATACTGACTTCCGATAATAACGAAGCGCGCTGCGCAGTGTCAAAAAAGTTCCGCCGCACACTCTCTCTGCTTGGATGCGCCGTAATGCCCCGTGACAGCCTGTAAAGCTCAAGAAAACGGGCATCAACCGAATCAGCCGCATGGCAGTCATAAGTCGGGTATTATCATGCATCACGAAAGCTGTCTGTGGCGCTCACGAGCGCGTCAATAATGCCGGGTTCGCTGATGGAATGTCCCGCGTCCGCTATGATTTTCAGATCGGCTTCGGGCCATGCGCGGTGCAATTCCCATGCGCTCCTGATAGGACATACAACGTCGTATCGCCCCTGCACTATGACCGATGGGATGTGTCGAATCTTCCCTACATTTTCGATAAGAAAATTTTCTGTGGGGAAGAACGAGTTGTGCATGAAGTAGTGGCACTCTATTCGGGCGAAAGCGATTGCGAACGAGGGGTCGCCGAAGTGTTCAGCCGCGTTCGGGTCAGGATGAAGCTTCGACGTGCTTCCCTCCCAGATGCTCCATGCACGTGCGGCTTCAACACGAACATCTTCATCGTCACTCGTCAGACGCTTGTGATAGGCCGTGACCATATCACCTCGCTCTTCTTCCGGGATGACCTTCAGAAACTCTTCCCAAACGTCCGGGAAAATCCAGCTAGCGCCCTCCTGGTAGAACCATTGAATCTCTTTCGGTCGGCAGAGGAAGATTCCGCGCAGGACTAATTGACGAACTCTTTCAGGATGAGTTTCGGCGTAAGCCAGGGCGAGCGTGCTGCCCCACGAACCGCCGAACACCTGCCAACTCTCTATTCCCAGATGCTCGCGCAACTTTTCTATGTCTTCGATCAGATGCCACGTTGTGTTCTCTTCCAACTCCGCATGCGGGGTTGATTTGCCCGAGCCGCGCTGGTCAAACAGCACTATGCGGTAGGCGTGCGGGTCATGATAGCGACGGTAATCCGGCACGATTCCGCCGCCGGGGCCACCGTGCAGAAAGACTACGGGCTGGCCGTCAGGATTTCCGCACTGCTCGTAATGAAGATTATGTATGGGCGAGACCTGCAACCGCCCCTCGTCGTAAGGCTCAATCGCGTCATAGAGTCCTTTCATGCAAGACATAATACAGATGTCAGAAGTCTGATGCCAGACCAGAGCTAGCAGCCTTGATCGTTTCCGGTCAATTCTTGTCTTGCCGAGAATAGTGCTGCGGGTTCTTACGCCAAGTTGCAGTTGAAAAAGAGGAGATACTATCAACTAAATCAGGTGAAGGGACACGAAACGACTAGCGCTTCCGCGTGGCTTTGCGTGATTTAGCGGATCGTCTCTTCCCCTCTTTTGATTTCAACTTGGCACTACTTTCACCGGGCGAATCAGGGTCGTTGACCGCGCCGCGCCATGCCGTCCAGGGGCTTCCGTAATCAACTTTGTTAGGGGGTAATGGGAGCACGTGCTGTTCTACATCTTCGTCGAAGGCCAGAACTCCATCGAGCAGAAGCGGCGAGCCAATGGGCATCTTCCATTTTTCGTCAATCAACTTCGCAATCGCTTCCGTGTCTGGAATCTCCGGGAAATATCTCCTCAAATTCTTTACCATACTTTTCAGCAGGTTCCTCTGTTTCGAGATTCCGCGACGGATTAATTCATAGGCTGCGATGAAAGACATAACCGGGTCTAGCCATTTTCCATAAATCAACTCATTCAAATCATAGTTTTGCTCACCCTTCTGATTCACTAGAGGACGTTTGCGAGCGAACTGGTTTTGGGCTAAAAACATTGTTCGCACTAAACTTAGCTGATTCTTCTTTTTCACGTAATCACGAGGCTTTGAATCAAGGTGCTTGAGAAGCTTATGAATGGGAAGCATGTACTGGTGCATGATTAATTGCCCGTCAGCGTCTTCGGCAAGAACTATGAAAGTCGCTCGATTAGGCAGACAGAATATCGCGTAAGTTATGGGGTGCTGTCCAGGCATCTTCAGAGACAACAGATGAGGGCCTTTTGGCGCAGGCTCTCGCCACTCAAAAATGCCGGGCAATTTTTTGACGCCCGGCAGCTTACGCCATTTGACCTTCTGCCCATCGCTTAAACCGATTCTGACATTACCTTTTGTCTTCTCGAATCCGGCAAGCACATAGACAGGTGAATCTCCTTTGCGCACATCATCAAATGTCATAAGAGGCAGGGCTGCGAGTTTCTGATATTCACCGACAGGCGCGATGATGCGTGACGCCCCCATGATGGTGAGCCAGAATCCCATGTCCCAGTTGCCAGTAGGGCCAAGCGATTCGGAGAAATCCGCAACCCCTGCTGCGGGATCGTTCGAGAGAGCTTTTAGAATCCCCGCGCGAGTTTCATCCGGTGCGCGTTCGAGCAGATTAATCTTTATATTCTGTCCGGCAGAAACTTTCAGGCTTTGACTCTTAACCGTGAAACCTTTCTCCCGCATCTTGAGCAGATAGTTACCGGGTTTTACTTTGGCACTAAAAAAGGTGCGCCGAATTGCGCGCCTGCCTGTATGCAGGTTCTTCAGGTGCAATTCGGAATCGGGCGCTGACATAACTTCCACGCGCGCGCTCCTCGTAACAACGGGCGGTGGCTGGAAGAAAGCCAGTTCGCCGCTATCACCATCGCCGGGGGGCGGCCCCGGCACTAAGTCAGCTTCGCTCGCAGCAACTTTCTCAAACCGCACGACGCACGGATCAAAGACCGTGACGGGTTCTTCCGACGGCGGCGGGTCTACCTGCACGACTGAGAATGACGGATGAGTGATGGTGAAGTAATAATCGCTCGGCCTGAGTTTTAATGCATGAGAAGCGCCTGAAAAATCTTCCTGCTTGATGGAGCCTTGATTAGTGCTCACGTCTACTGTGAAAGAGTCGCTATTCTCAGCGTTATCAACTTTAATCTCGCAATCCAGAGTTGGAATCGGCTTGATCTCCAAGATCAGACCTGCCTCCGGGCCTTCTCTATCGGAATCAATATCTTGTCCCTTAATCTTCTCTTTGACGTACTGGGAGAGCCTGTCGAAGATCACCCACAGGTGAGCGCCGCGCCAATCCTTTGCTATCCCGCCGCCGCTTAACCCTTCGACGAGCGTCCTTGTAAAACCGCTCTGCGTTTTCGCCAGATTACCCTGCGCCGTAGAGAACAGCTTGTAAACCGTAGGATCGCCCAGAGGCGAGCGCTGTCTCTTTAGACCAAGATTGGTGAACTCTATCTCGTCAATCGTATTACGGCAGGCGTCAATGAAATAGTAATGGTTCTTTGGCCCAAGCCAATTCTTCAGCTTCTCTTTTATCTCGTCCAGGCTCAGACAGGCTCTGCCTGCATCCTCCGG
>DATHJK010000453.1:0-6934 GCA_035316225.1 Pyrinomonadaceae bacterium | reverse complement strand
CCCAACTATCAGGCTCCACCGCGCCCCCTGCCTTCAGCCGAGCGCGTAGGCGTTAATGTTTCGGATCAAGTGCCGCTCGCTTTGAACGACGCGATACGAATGGCGCTCAACAACAGCAACGATATTGACGAGTCGCGCATTGATGTGCAGATAGCTGAATTTAATTTAAGGGCAGCGCGCGGAGTTTACGACCCGCTTCTTTCATCCGAAAGTTATTACGAGCGCGCTACTACGCCTACTAGCTCGACGCTCGGCGGCGCGGGCGCAAGCGGTGCGGTCACGCAGACGGATGAGACAGGCTCGCTTCGTCTTGGTGGATTCTCGCCGTGGGCCGGCGGCTCTTACGAACTGGATTTCTCTTCAACCCGCTTGACTACGACGAACCAGAACGTCAGGCTCAATCCGCAGTTCCCTACGGCGCTCACTTTTACTTACACGCAGCCGCTCTTGCGCGGCCTGCGATTCGACAATAACCGGCGCAACATAGAGATTGCGAAGAAAAATCTCTCGCTCTCGGACGCGCAGTTTCGCCAGCGCGCCATCGATGTAATCACGCAGGTCGAGCAGGCTTACTGGGACTTGGCTTTCGCGCTCAGAAATCTTCAGGTTCAGATTGACGCAGTAAAGCAGGCGCGCCTACAGGTCGAGAGCAACCAGCGCATGGTAGCTCAAGGCGTACTCGCGCCGATTGACATCGTTGCGGCGCAGACGCAGGTCACCACGTTCGAGCAGAGCGTTTACGCTGCACAGGAAGCAGTGACGCAGGCCGAGAACACTTTGAAGACGCTGATACTTCCCAATCGTACGGAAGCTCTCTGGACGCGCGCCATCACTCCTATAACTCCTGTCAGTCTGGAAGCGCCGCCCGTTCCTTTGGAACAGGCCGTGCGAGTCGCAATCAGCAATCGCCCCGAGCTTGCCCAACTGAGAACCAGCGCAGACATCAACCAGATAAACGTTCGCTACTTCGACGATCAGACCAAACCGCAGGTTGATCTGGTCGGAACATACACGACCGCCGGACTTGCCGGCACGCTTGTCGCCACCCAAACCTCCACGACCAGCTCGAACGCCCTGCTCACACAGCGCGTTAATGATCTTTCGGCGCTCGCAGGTCTTCAACCGCTCCCGGCGACTACCTCTTCAACTATCGCTCCGAATCTAGTCGGCGGCTACACACAGTCGCTCAGAAATCTTATTGACCAGAACTATCCTACAGCGCGCGTGGGCGTGCGAGTTTCGTTGCCTATAAGAAATCGAACTGCTGAAGCGAACCTTGCGAGCGCACGAGCGCAAGGCAATCGAATCAGAGATCAATTCGCGCAGCAGGAGCAGTTGATTGAAGCCGACGTGCGCAACTCGCTCCAGGCCGTGCGCTCTGCGCAGGCGCGCCTTGCATCGGCAGCAGCCACGCGCTCTTCAGCCGAACAGCAGTATGCGAGCGAGCAGCGACAATTTCGCGCGGGCACAACGACCGTGTTCCTGGTTCTGCAACGCCAGACCGACCTGCTCGCGGCGCGAGCGCGTGAATTGCAGGCGCAGACCGATCTAAACAAAGCAATCTCCAGATTCCAGCAAGCCACAGGCAGCACGCTCGAAGTCAACAATGTTTCCATACGCACGGACACATCTACGCGCCAACTTGAGCAGCGCTCGGCAAGAAGCGACGGTGAAGACGCTCAGCCTGCGCCCACAGGCGTAGCCTCTTCTACAGAAGCGCATACTTCAACACAACCATGATCGCGCGAATAGCCGTACTGGTTTCATCTCTTTCCCTGGCGCTCGCAACGCTCCTGGTGTGCTCGTCGTGCCGCTCAACGGCGAGCGATAATTCCGGCGGCGTTATCGTCGTCAACTCTCCCGCCACAGGCGAAGTCAGACGAATTCTCGTCGTCGAGGGCGCAAATGTTGATGCGGGGACTCCGATTGTAGAGATAGCCATTCAGAGTGAAGCGCCAGCGGTCGCAGCCACTCCCGGCGAGAGCGCGGAATCGCGTGCATCACGAACGCTCGCGGCTTCCAATGCAGAGATAGATGCCGCGCGCTCCGAAGTAGTGCGACACGAGTCGGAAGTGCAGCGCCTGACTCCGCTCGTAGCGTCGGGCGAAGCGTCGCGAGCGCAACTAGACGGCGAGCAAGCGTTGTACGACCGAGCGCAGCAGCGCCTTCAAAAAGCAGAGGCGGCGGCACGCGAGGCTCAAAGCGGACTGATTGCCGCGCGACAACCCGGAGTTAATCAACAAAATGCGCAGGCAGCAGCGCCAACCGTGAAGTCCGTCAACGCAACAGCGTCTTCTGCGGGAACAGTGCGCGTCATCAGCGCGCGTGTGGGCCAACACGTCACAGTGGGCCAACCTCTGGCGACTATACGCGCCGCCAATTAGTGCCGGTTCTGTAATCTGGCGCAAGCTATGGAGTCATTACTTGCCATCAACATTGGCCCACGCGAGCAGCGCAAACGCAGCGTGATGGGATTCGCGGCTCTCATGGCGGGCGTCTGCCTTGCCTTCGCGCTCGTAGTGATGAATGCCCCGCGCTGGTCGCGCGTCTCGCTCTTCTTCCCAATCTGGATAGCCGCGCTCGGACTCTTTCAGGCGCGCGAGAAGACTTGCATAGCAATGGCTGCTCGCGGAATGCGCAATATGGATGAAGGTGAAGAGACGGTTGAAGACAGGGACGAGGCCGAGGGGCTTCGCATGAATGCGCGACGAATTAATATGCGCGCTTTTGTAATAGCAATCGTCGTCACTCTGGTCGCGCTGGCTTTTCCCGAATAGATGTAATCCAAAATGAGGTGGGCATGATGAAAAATTTGAGAGCTTTGCTTATTGCCTTAATCGTCGCCGTAGCCGCTCTTATAGCAATATCGGCACGCGCATATTATCCGGAAACAGGGGGCGCTTTACCGCAGGACACAGTTGGGCTGGATAGTCGCATCAGGGCGCTCGAACAGCGACTGAATTTCATCGAATCGAACATGGCGCGGCTCGAACAACAGTCAATGCTCAACTCAACTAGGCAGCCATCTTCAAATCGAAGCGAATTGCAGTTCGACCTGCTGCAACGTCAAATCGGCACGCTGCAAATACATATCAACGAGATAGAGTGTGGACTGGCAAGACTGGACGAGAGAACTCTCTCGACGAGCGCACGCGCTATGAGACCCCGCGCCGAGAGGTCAAACGACCCTTGCCGCCTTAACCCGGACGTGCCGCTGCAATTCCCCACATCCCACTAAAAGAATGAAGAGAACGGCTGCCGGTGAAGGACAGCCGTTCTCTTCAGGGGTGGCGTGAGGTATCTGGTCGAAGGGGCGTGACCAGAGTGGTTCAGGCTGGGGCGGCGTTCCGGGTTTCTGTTCGCATCTGGTGGCGATAGGCCGCCTCTCTGATTGAATCTCTGAATTGAGTAGGCGTAGAGCCGTAAGCCCGTTTGAAATCTTTGGCGAAGTGGCTCTGGTCGCACAATCCTACTTTGTGCATAACTTCTTTGACGCTCAAGGTAGTCAGCGCCAGAAGATCGCACGCACGCTTCAGGCGAATTGATTTTAGGTAGTGCGCAGGCGAGTCATTCGTCTGGGATTTGAACAGGTGGCTCAGATGCCAGATAGACAGGTTCACTTCACGAGCGAAATCTTCCAGCCGCAAATCACTGCGGTGATAATTTTGTCGCATGAATTCGAGCGCTCGCGCGACCCTCTTATCACCGCGCTCGAATTGAGTCTCGACGCTCGCTTCCCTCGCCTCTCTTGAAATCATGGCGCTCGCAGTTGATGACATTGCCTTCACCTGTAACGTTAAGTAGCTTCCAATAAAAGAGCGAAATAGCCTGCCGCTTGTTTCTCGCATCGCCCCACGTTTCACGTGTGCAACAAGAGAGTACCCGCATTGTGCTTGTAGTTCAAGCCTAATGTTTGTGCCGTTCTTGTCAGCTTTTGGCTTAGTTTGCTCAAGGGATGCGACGAAAAATTCCAGGAATCTTGCGCTCTCAGGTTTTATCTTTGACCGAATCGCGGCTAGAATCCCTCTATACCGGCTCGCATCAATTTTTGAAATACATAGGGGCGCACCGTGAGAGGTGCGTTTTCGCAGGAGGAACATGAAGAGATCGCTATCCGCAGATTCTACGCGCGAGGTAACAGAGAGATTACAGAAGGCGAACGAGAGTTTTATGCAAAAGTACCCCGGCGAGACGGGGCGGCGTCAACCCGTTCACACCGTCTACGGCGGCGCTCATCTTTTCAAAGCCGACTCGGCGCAGAGGCTGGGCAAATTGGCCCAACGCTCGCTCGAACAGTACGCGCCGGATTTTGTTAAGTTCGCCAGAGCAGTCGGTCTGCCGGGCGCTGATGGCATGGACGATTCGCGCGCTGAAGAATACCGTGCGCGCATAGAATCAAACGGGGAGTCTGCGCCCAAAGAAGAGAAAGCGGTCTGGCTGGCACACGCTATTTACTCGCGCGTCTGGGAGAAGCTGAGGCGAGAGCCTGTAGAGGATTTTAGAATTGATTTCGAGGACGGCTACGGAAACAGACCCGACGCCGAAGAGGACGGGCACGCTGAGATGGCGGCGAAAGAAGTTGCGAAAGGATTGGCTGCCGGTTCCCTTCCTCCGTTCATAGGAATACGCATCAAGCCTTTCACTGAAGAATTAAAAGATCGAAGCTTGCGCACGCTGGACATCTTCGTCTCGACTCTATTCGTAGAGGCAGGAAAGCTTCCCGAAAACTTTTTCATCACTCTTCCCAAAGTCACCATACCGGAACAGGTCACAGCGCTCTCAGACATCTTTGACCGGTTGGAGCAATCGGCTGGTATAACGCCCGGCACGCTCAAGATGGAGATGATGATAGAAACAACGCAGTCCATCATCAATCACAGAGGCGAGGCGAACATTCCTCTTCTGCTCGAAGCTGCGCGTGGGCGCTGCGTCGCGGCGCACTTCGGAACTTACGATTACACGGCCAGTTGCAACATCACTGCGGCGCACCAGCACATGACGCATCCTGCCTGCGACTTCGCGCGCAACATGATGCAGGTCGCTTTGGGCGGGACAGGCATCTGGCTCTCGGACGGAGCAACTAACATCATGCCCGTCGCGCCTCATCGCGCAATGGAAGGTTCCGAGCTTACCCCGGAGCAGGTTGAGGAGAATTTCCGTACGGTTCATCGCGCCTGGGCGCTGCATTACGAGCACATTCAGCATTCGCTCACAAACGCCTTCTATCAGGGCTGGGACTTGCACCCGGCGCAACTTCCAACGCGCTACGCAGCGATATATGCTTTCTTTCTGGATAGTCTTGAAGCTGCGAGCGAGCGGCTCAGGAATTTTGTGGAGAAGGCCGCAAAGGCCACGCTCGTCGGCGATGTATTCGACGATGCTGCGACGGGACAGGGCTTGCTCAACTATTTTTTGCGCGCAATTAATTGCGGGGCGATTTCAGAAGCTGAAGCGCTTGAGCTTTCAAGTCTGACATTACCGGAACTCCGCTCAGGCTCATTCGTAAAAATTCTGAAGAGCAGGCAGAGCCTATAGCTCGCGCGCACTGTGGCGTGATCGTTAAATCAGTAAAAGATTCGATACTGACTTTCCCTTATGCTTAGATGTCGGGCAGATGTGTCTTTGGGTTCAAAAATAGTCGCACTGGCATTCTTTTGGCTGGATTAACCGCTGTCTCAGGAGTCATGCGTCATGGCGCTTCAACTTAAAACACGCCTCTTCGGCCTCTTCCTTTTCCTGTTCTTCGCGGGCGCGATAATTTACGATTGGCATCTCTTAATCAACTACGGCTACTTTTATCCGAAGCTTGGGGGCGTAGCGCCCTTAGGCGTGCTCGGCTCTCTGGTGGTGATGATTCACCCTGCGTCGGCAGGTCGCCCCAACCCGGCAGACAGAACATTCAAAGTCTGGGTAATAATCGTGACTGTCATAGGTCTGATACTCGGCGGCATCAACTTTTATCTGATGAACACGTATCAGCCATAGCCAACTGTTCTAGCCGATCTAAATCATCCGACGTGAAACGATATATACCTGATTCAAAAGTATGAATATTGACAATATGTGCCGTTGGTAATACCTTGCACCTGCTCCCGCTTTCATAATTCAGGAGGCGGTAATATGACACACTTACCTTGCGCACGACGACAGGGACTTATCACAAGAGAGCTATGGGATGAATTGCTCGCATATGATTTGGAGCGTCATCGCGCTCACTGTTTGAGCACAACCGCCGCGCTTGTCTGGAAGTATTGCGACGGGAAGAGGGATGTCGAAGAGTTGACTAGAATCATCAAAGAGCAATCGGATTTAAAAGTCTCTGAGGAAGTCGTGCTACTGGCGCTGTGCGACCTGAAAGCTAGAAAACTTATTTCGTGGGAAGCTGAGCGCAAGATACACAGCCAAAGTTTATCAAGGCGCGAGATGATTCGCAGAGTGACAACAGCAGGACTCGTCGCGTTACCTCTTATAACAACTCTTGTCTCGCCCACGCCCGCACAGGCCGTTTCCTGCTCACCGGATTGCGGCAATGTTATGCTAGGCAATTGCTGCCCTCCCGGCTGCCCATGCGCAACGCCGCAAGCTTGCTGTAGCGGAACATGCAATGGCGGCTTCTGTTAATTGAAGCAAGAGGAGTCAAATCTTGGTTTGCAAAGGGATGGAGATTTACGGCAATATTAGTTTCCGAAACTCATTCAATAGCTTTTTAAGGAGACCGATTACTAATGGCTTACACTTATGAAGAGTTGCGTCACAAGACGCTGGCGCAATTGCGCGAGATAGCGGCAGGCGTAGAGCAGCACGATGCCGTGCAGGGTTACACCCAGTTGAATAAAGAGCACCTGCTTGTCGCCGTCTGCAAGGCGCTCGGCGTAGACATGCACCAGCACCACGAGGTCAAGGGCATCAACAAAACCGCCGTCAAGGCAAGAAT
>DATHJK010000452.1:0-13025 GCA_035316225.1 Pyrinomonadaceae bacterium | reverse complement strand
CATCCTTCGGTCAACTATTACATCAAGAAGCGCATCATCACAGACAACCTGTTCGGCGTGGACATCATGGAGGAGGCGACGGAAATCGCCAAGCTGCGTCTGTTCCTCGCGCTTGTCGCTTCCGTTGAGCGCTCGGAGCAGTTAGAACCATTGCCGAACATTGACTTCAACATCCTCACGGGTAACTCACTCATCGGATTGCTTCATGTTGATGAAAAGGATTACGACGAACTGCACGGTCAACAGGAGATGTGGAGAGAGTCGTATCGAAGCGTACTAAATAAAAAACAACTTAAGATTGAGCAATACCGTAAAGCTAAAGAGAGATTGCCAGAAGCCCTTCAAATTTTACGGGATGAAATCCATGAATTGAGAAAAGGGGCGTATGTTTCGCTTAACGAGATTCTGCTACGTGACTTCACAAAGCTCGGCATTAAGTTTGAGCAAGCAACATGGGATGAAAAGAAAGATAAAGAAGGAAGGCCACAAAAACGCGCTGTCAAGTTATCTGATGTTGAAGCTTTGCACCCATTTCACTGGGGATTCGAGTTTGACGAGATTATCAATCGCAATGGCGGCTTCGACGCGATCATTACCAATCCGCCGTGGGAGATTTTCAAGCCGCAAGCTAAAGAGTTCTTTGCCGAGCATTCAGAACTCGTAACAAAGAAAAAGATGACAATCAAGGAGTTTGAAAAGGAACAAAGTAAACTTTTGCGAGACGCCGAAATCCGTGCTGCGTGGTTAGAATATCAGAGTCGCTTTTGGCACGTTAATTCTTACTTTCGTAGTGCCCCACAGTACGCGAATCAAATTGCAGTGGTCGCCGGAAAGAAACAAGGTACAGACATCAATCTCTTCAAACTCTTTGTGGAGCAATGCTTCAACTTGCTACATTCAGGTGGAGAGTGCGGGATAGTTATTCCAAGTGGCATTTATACAGACTTGGGTACAAAGAAACTGCGCGAACTTCTTTTTGATAACACAGAAATCACGGGTTTGTTTTGTTTTGAAAATCGCAAAGAAATATTTGAAGGAGTCCATCGCAGTTTCAAATTCGTCGTCCTGACTTTTAAAAAGGAAGGCTCAACCAAGATGTTTCCTGCTGCTTTTATGCGGCATGATGTTAATGAGTTACAAGGCTTTCCTAAAGAAGGGGCGGTTAGAATATCTGTTGATCTTATTCGCCGAGTCTCACCTGATTCTCTTTCTGTAATGGAATTCAAAGATAACATTGATCTCAAAATTGCTGAGAAGACGATGCGTTTTCCACTTCTAGGTGAAAAGATCGAGGAAAAGTGGAATCTTTCTTTAACAAGAGAATTTCATATGACAGATGATAAGGATTTATTCAAAACAACCAATGCACCTGGCTGTGTTCAGCTTTATGAAGGGAAGATGATTCATCAATTCTCACATCTGTGGGGTGAATCTAAATACTGGATCAATGAAAAAGAAGGCAGGAAGGCCTTACTAGGGCGAAATGTTAAAGATATAGGCCAGAAATTAGACTATCAAAATTATCGTTTAGGCTTTAGGGATATTACATCAAGCACGAATGAAAGAACTATGATCGCTGGAGCACTTCCGCCCAGTGTTTTTGCTGGTAACACAATAGTTTTATCTAAGCGATTTGACAATTTAGGTGAATTATTATTCGTAACGGCTATTCTTAATAGCTTTATCTGCGATTCAATTATTCGGCAAAAAGTAACTTCTCATTGCAATATGTTTTATGTTTATCAATTACCCATACCGCGCCTCACCGAAGAAGACCCGGAGTTTGCGCCTATCGTCGAGCGCGCCGCCAAGCTCATCTGCACCACGCCGGAGTTTGACGACCTCGCACGCGAAGTCGGCTTGAAAGATCACACCGAAGGCGCGACCGACTTGGAAGAGCGCGCACGCCTCCGCGCCGAGCTAGACGGCATGATCGCGCACCTCTATGGCCTGACAGAAGAAGAGTTCGCCTACGTCCTCTCGACCTTCCCGCTCGTCTCCAATGAAGTCAAAGACGCGGCGCTCGCGGAATTTAAGAAGGAAGCAGCGAGAGTCAAGAAAGAGGGGACGGATGGAGAGATTAGAAAGTTGATCGCGCGCGGCGAAAGCGCCGAACTCGAATTCAAATCATCCGCCCGCTGGGACATGAAACAGAATAAAGCGAACCCCGCGATGGAGCAGGTCATCGTCAAAACCGTCGCCGCCTTCCTCAACTCCGAGCGCGGCGGCACTCTGCTCGTCGGCGTTGACGACGAAGGCAACGTGATTGGCCTCAAGCACGACTACAAGATGTTCGGCAAACAGAATTCACGCGATGCCTACGAAAACTTTCTCACCTCGCTCCTCTTAAACGCCTTCGGCAAAGACGCCACTCCCTTACTCGACATCACCTTCCATCAAACGGAAGCGCAAGACGTTGTTCGCGTCAGCGTCAAGCCTTCGCCCAAGCCCATCTTCGTCAAAGACGGTCAGGGCGAACATCTCTACATCCGCGCCGGAAACTCTACCCGACAGCTTACCACCAAAGAAGCCCTGGACTATTGCAAGCTACGCTGGCCGTCTTGAGCTAATGTTCGCTCAACCAGCCTTGCGCCCACGTTCCGATTTCCTTAGCCTTCGGAGAAAACATGATGAGCCGACAACTATCACCCACCATCGAATCGAAAGATTTAAGCATCAGCGACCTGTTCAAAGATTTCTATTTCGTGATCCCAAACTTAACCCACTACCATCTTTCTTCTTATGCATCTTGTGGCGCGCGATTGTGATATTCTGCTCTGGCGTTGGCCTTATAGTTCGTTCCTTTTTGGAAGGAAGTGACAAAAGATGAGCAGCGTGATGTGCGGGCAGTGCGGCTGGTTAAATGCGGCGACGGACGTGAAGTGCCAGAGTTGCGGTGCTAGCTTGCCCGGCGATCCGGCCTCGTACAGCCCGGTAGAAAAAATCTTGAGAGATGCCGACCCGGCCAAACAGACCAAGCCGTTTGCTCAACCACCGCCCGCGTGGTCTGTACCTCCAGTTCCGCAGCCTCCTCCCGCATATATAGTGCCTGCGCCTTTCGTTCCATTAGTGTCCACAGGATTTCGCTGCCCATACTGTCAATCAACTTACCCGCCGCGCTTGGTCCAGAAAGTTTCCGGCGCTGGCTGGGTGATCTTCGCCCTATTTATTCTGTTCTGTATACCGCTCTGCTGGATAGGGCTTTTGATGAAGGAAGACTACAAGGTCTGCTCCTCATGCGGGATGGCTCTAGGCTAGACAAACCGGTTGCCGATTACCTGGTATCAAGAAGAATATAGTAGATCAGCAGTGTAGCATTGCTACGAAGGAGCAAAGGCTAACTCATTCCTCTTCACCGCTGCCTTGAAGAGAATTAATAGCGCTTTGAAGTCTGGGCACATCCAGCTTGTCTCTGTTCGGGTTGTTCAGGTTGATCGCCGTTTGATATTCAGCTATGGCTTCTGAGTTCATATGCTTGGATTGGTAGATTGATCCCAACCATGCATGAGGAGTAGCCCAGTTCGGACTAATCCCTAAAGCCTTGCGATACCACCCTTCAGCTTCATCATAGTTCTTCTGTAAAAAATAGGCTGTTCCCATGTTGTTGTAGGGTATGTCCCAGTTTGGCTGAAGCCTTATGGCAGTCTGATAGAAGGGAATCGCCTCAGCGTATCTTTTGTTAAGCGAGCGAAGGAAGCCCAGATCGTTTACCGGCACAGCCCATGAGGAGTCTAGTTGTATTGCTTCGTTGAAGCTGCGCTCAGCGTCGTCACGTCTGTTCTGTGCCTTAGCCACGTTGCCTTCCGCATACTTCCATCTGGCTTCAAATGCCTTGTTCCCCGGCTCAAACTCATGCGCCCACTGAAAGGCGTGCGCTGCTACAGTCCAGTCTCGCTCAGTTAAGATTTCAAGACTCTGCTCGACCCTCTTACGCAAAATCTCGTCACCCATGCTTTGAATCTGCGGCAGCACTTTTGGCTTAATCTCGCTCAAAAAACTGTTCTGCGGATCAATCCCTTTCAGCTTGAAGTAGTAGCTGTATGCGTCATCATCCGATAGGGCTATTAAGCGATTACCATCAACTGCCCGCTCAAGTGAAGATTCAAGTGCAGAAGCCTGAGGATTACGGCTTCCTACTGCCCGCGCGCCGAAATAGATAGCAAGCGCTATGGCTAGAATCGCCGTGGCAGATAGCGCAATGAGCAAAGTTTTTGAGCCGCTTGATTTGACTTGTTGTGCGGGTTGAGCAGGAGTCTGCGCTAGACCGTAATCATAAAATGGTAACGAAGACGCGGCGGCATTAGCTACAATCGGGGCGCGTGCTGCCGCAACTGCCGCTGCGCCCGACTGATTAGCGCCCTGCGCCACAAGCGGCAGCGTCTCGGCGCGAGTTGCATAGGGTGTCTCCACGCCGCACTCAGGACAAAAACTCAAGCTGTCGCTCAATGGACTGCCACATCCGCTACAGAAGATCATGACCGACTCCGTTTCTCATAAATCGTCAATATCCGCGCAATGCTCTTAATCTGCCCTTCACAAACTCAATCAGTTCAGATGAATCAGTGTTGGGATTAAATAGATTGGCAGCAGCCTGATATTCCTGAATGGCTGTAGAGCTATCGCCGCGCTTCTCGTAAATCTGGCCGAGCCATTTATGTGGTCGCGCCCAGTTCGAGTTGAGTTGGATTGCTCTGTTATACCATCGCGCGGCCTCGTCGTAATTCTCCAGATAAAAGTAGGCCGTTCCCATGTTGTTATTTAGTATGTCCCAATCGGATTTAAGGTTCATGGCGCGTTGATAGTAGGAGATTGCATCGCGCCAGCGCTGATCGCCCGAAGCCCTGTCGTCTGTGCGCAGGATTCCAAGATCATTCAACGGAACGGCCCACGATGAATCAAGCTGCGATGCTGTGCTTATGCTACGCCATGCGTCGCTCTTTCTCTGCTGAAAATATGCTTCTCTCCCTTCAGCGTATCGCCAGCGTGCTTCGAGTTGCCTATCGCTTGGCTCAAGCATATGCGCCCACTCTAAGGCGCGCATGGGTGTAGTCCAATCCGGGTTATCGCCTTCCGTATGATTGACTCGCTTGGTAATCGCGTCGTCGCCCATGCTGCGCAACTGCGCGAACACTCTGTTCTTGATACCGCTTAGAGCCTTGTTCTGCGAGTTCATTCCAGTGAGCTTCTTGTAGTAAGTGAATGCGTCGTTGCCAGGACTCGTCACCAGACGCCCTTCGTTGAGCGCACTCTGAAGGAAGCTTGCCATCTCATCTTCGGTTGACCAACTGTTGCCCGCATCCAAGACAGAAGGTGTATTTGACGTTGGCGCTATTCCCGGTCGCGGCGAACGCACGGCGAAATAGATGGCAAGCGCTATGGCTAGAATCGCTATGCCGCCGATGGCGACCAGGATTTTAGAGTTCGGAGAGGGAGCAGGTGCAGGCGCGGGAGCATACGGCTGAACTACGGGCGTATCGGCTGGATGTTGCATTGCCGGTGGAGCGAGCATCGTGGGGCCTACCCTTTGATATTCCACTGTGGGAGCCAGAGCCGGAGCGGCAGCCGCGCCGCTTCCGCGCATAGTGGGCATAGATGATGCGGACAGAATGTCTGGCATCTCCGTGCCGCATTCGGTGCAGAAGCGTAGCCCGTCAACAATCGAGTTCCCGCATTTGTTACAGAAGATCATTGCTCCTCTCCTTACTGCGACTTTAAGTCGCGCTGCACGAATATCCGTCTCATCTATTGACGTAATAAACCTTCAAATCTCTTTCGCCTGTAATCAGCCAGCGCGAGCCGAATTTTGTAAGCCATGCCGTCTCCAGCACCGAGCCGGAAAGAGTTTTGCCGATTGCCTCGAAGTAAAAAGTTTTATTGAAGGTGGCAGTGGCGCGTGTTGCGTCGGCGTCGAGTATGCTCACAGATATGTTGCTTATCTGAAAATTTAGCTTGTAGTAACGATTATAAGCTCGTGCGCGGTCGTTGCGAACAAAATCCGCGCTTACATTGTGAGCGCTGTAATAGGTATCAAGCGTGCCCGCGTAGTAGCGCATGTGAGCATCCAAGTCATGTGCGCTTGCAGCCACGGTCCAGCAACCGTTCAAAGTATCTCTGACTTCCTGGGCCGCGCGGTCTTCAGCGACACGAGGCGCAACGGTTTGAGCAGGTGCAGGAGCGCCGCTCGTCGTGTACGGGCTTGAGTTGATGGTCGGCGTAACATTTACATTTTCAGTGTGAGGGGTTGTCACAGTCTCGGCTCTGAAGAGTGCGCGTCCTATTAACGCCAGCAGAATCATGCACAGGCATACGCCGATAATGAGCGGGAGGCGGTTCTGTCCCAGCCTGTGACCGGCGGACACGCCGGGTACAGCAGCGGCTTGCTGAACGGGTTGTGGAAAAGAGTGAGAGCTTGCGCGTGGCTGTTTCGCATAATATTCGGCAGGGTCGTTGCTGCGTGGATACAGAACTTCGGTTGTAGCTGATTGTTGTCGAGTGGAATTAAGTACGAGCGTTTGCGGCATAACGTCGGGTTGCGCAAGCGTGGGAATCGCCACGCCGCACTCGGCACAGAGTTTCATTCCGCCTTCAACAACGCTACCGCATTCATTACAGAAGATCATAAAAGAACCTTGATTTGACTCCGCGCAAGATGCATCTGACGAAATCCATTCAAGCATGCGGAATGAAATTCATATAGCCGATAAACCGGCGAACCTACTTATCCTTCCAATTCTATAAGGCGCGCAGCCGTGCTCATGAAATCAGTGGGGTCAACGTGCGTGCCATTGACGACCAGATCGAGGTGAAGATGCGGCGCAGGTCTCTGCCCGCCCGTATTGCCCGAAAGGGCTATTAGGTCGCCCCGTCGCACGGTGCCGCCCTCTTGCACTCGACGTTCTGAGAGGTGCAGGTATTTGGAAAAAACGCCTCCGCCGTGATCTATGCAGATGGTCTGGCCGGGAGTCCACTGCTCGTCTGACAGAGCGACGCCGCCGTCGTTGATGGCGTGGACAGGAGTGCCGAGCGGCGCGCGATAATCCAATCCGGCGTGACGGTAATGCTTTGTCCCGTTAACGGTTCTGCTGTCGCCGAAATTGGCTCTGTCCGGCCCCAGCACAGGACTCACGAAAGGCTTGCTCCACTTTCTCTCTGTGCGCCGCTGATAGATTTCCAGCATAGTCTGGAAATCACGGCGCATACGAGCAGAAATCTCGGGCGAGGGATTGCTGAAGTTTTGATCCAGTGTGAGCGCAGTCTGGCGATACACACCTGTCTGCACAGCATAAGGGGAGGTAAGTTGCTGTTGCTGAGCGCCATTTTGTAACCGCGCAGTCACGCGCAATTGATAAGAGCCAGCGATTGCGTCTAGCGGGGCACTGAGGATTGTGCGAAAGGTGCGTCCGTCTCCTGCCGTATAAAAGAAGAGAGGCTGCTCTTCCGTCAAGCTCTGCCCTCCAATTGACTCAGGCGCGAACTGAACAGGAAAACTTCCGCTTATCTCATCCATCGCGGAAGCGAAGGTGAGCGCTATCAAGAGCGTCTTCCCTTCGACAAGAGCAGCGCGCCCGCTCACGTTGTAGTTCGTCACACGCGGCGCGGCTGCGGGAGCGGCGACAGCAAGCGATTCCGTGCGCCGCATAGCTATGCAACTGTTTGCTAGGACAAAGGGTGCGCCAATCAGTGCAGTTAGAAATTCACGACGTGTGCTGCCCCTCATCTTTCTCCGTGTTTCAGACAGGTGTGAAATCATAATGATTGTTTCTATAAACTTGGCGCGAGATAGTAGGTAAAGACAAAACCGTGCTTTCCCGTGCTTTCAACTTGTATCTCCGTCCAGGTCGAAGTGATTCCATGAAAAGTATCCGTGTTCGACGAGCGACCGAGAACATATACGCGGTCTCCGCGATCCAATCTTCCGATCTTATTAGACCCGGTTTCGTCAAGAACAGGAGAACTGCGTACGACGACGTTGTTCGATGTGCAAAAGGCGATGTTGCCGCTCGGAGCGCTATTGTAAGGAGTAGGACTATAGCTGCCGGAATTATAATTTTGGACGGGGGCGGCTCGATTGGCAGTGAGGTTTGTGTTCGACGGGCCGGACCCGCTAATGTTTCCCGGCGTGTAGCTTGGTGTGCCGGTCGTCGTCGAGTTCCGGCCAGAGTTATTGTAAGCGTCCGATGTATAGTTGGAGTTGTAAGATTGGCTGTACTGTGTAGAATCGTTTGAGCTTTGATTCGATCTATTGTTTCCGAGTATCACCAGAACAATCAGCCCGATCACGCCCAGCGGGATTAAAACCCATGGGAGCGGATTAGTCTTACGCTCTGCCTGAATTACAGGCGGAGAAGGCTGAGGCGTCTGCATAAACGGGTTGAGTTGCTGAGTAGGCGACGGCGATGGCAGAGTAGGAATCGGCTCCGGCATATTAAAGGTCGGAACTGACGCCCCACACTCGGTGCAATAGCGCAAGTCATCTGCCAGAGCGTTGCCGCATTGATTGCAGATAATCATCTCATCCTCCTTTCACGAATGATCGAAAATTATCGAAATCGCTATGCTGATCGCCTTCGTGAAGTTGCCATCGTCTTTTACGCTGATCCCTTAGTTACATCATCACGATCAAGGTCTTATGGTTTGTCCCATAGAGTTCGGATCGAAATTGTTGCGTTTGAGCATGTAGACCTGCCCGCCTGCGTTTATCTTATTAACAAGTTGCGGGTAGAAAGGGCTGGTCGCAGCCGTGCCTGCGGATATGGCCTCCTGCTGATCGTAAGCTGCAAGAACATACAACTCGGCATTGGCGGCGTTAATAGCATCCGCAGCCTGGTCAAGCGTTACATGGCTTGAGCTGCCGGGCGTGCTGTCGTTAGGTGCGGCGTCTGTAATCAAAATCAGTGCAGGGTTCTTAAACCGTTCATGCGCTTTGGCCGCAGCAATCGAGAGCGCGCGATAGCTATTTTCTGGCCCACCAAGATCGTGAGAGCTATCAAGCCATTGTTCCAACTGCGCCGCCTCCCGCGTCGGGTCGCCGAGAACCATAGCAGTATCAGTGAAGTCAACAAGCTCGAAGCTCTTCCCCTTGTAGCGGGCAACCATCTTACGAATATTCTCTCTTAGCTCCTGCCGGTCGTCGTCCATGCTCTGCGATGTATCAATGACGAAAGTTATAAGATCTGTATCGCCGCGCAGCTTGATTGCGCTTAGCAGGTTCGTCATAGACTTGCCATCTCTCATGTAACCGGCGGCGAACGTCTGCGCGTTTGTTTGAGTATTAGCACTGCGACCAGCGTCTGCTTGAGCTTTGCGTCGTCCCTCTTCAAAAGATTTCGCGTAGAAGAAGACGAGCGTGCAGCCTACAGCGATGGTTAGTAATTCTGTCCCCAGCACTTTCAGCGCGAATGCGGTTGAACTCATAAAAAAAATCCCTGGCGACCCGGTGGCGACTTATGGCTCCCATTCAAATGCGATCTCCGAAATGGGCGTATCCTCCCCATCTGTGGTGCCAGCGTAGAAATCGTCAATCGTCATGCGCACCCAGCGTGTTCTGACGCCGCCGATGTTTAGTCGCTGCTCCGTCATCACATCTTGAAAATTGAAATGGCGGGAACTGCCGTCGGAAAAATAGAAAGTTGCCGCAGCCAGACGATTGTTGTGAGTCCATAGCTGAGGGCTTTTGAAATAGCCGGGCGTAATACGAATGGCCCGCAATGTGATTTCGCGCTCGAAGTCGCAGCGTATCCATTGGCCCACTCCCGGCCCGCTCACGCCTTCTACCCACGCAGTCAATAGACTCCCGTCCAGAACATTGCTGGCTTCGTAGCTACTCCCGTTCATAGGGGGGCGCGTAGATGAAGCCGTCGCCGTAATTCTCACCTGAGTACCGCCTGACGAAAATGTCGTTCCTGACCATGAAGTCGAGTTTGGCGTTGAAGACGAAACGGCTGGAGCTTGATGCGCGTTCTGCGCATCATCACCGCTTCGGCTTTTCAATAAAAAAACCGTAACGGCCACTGAAATCGCTGCCACGGCAAGAAGCCCTACAATAACGAGCGGTGCGGTCATAGATCGCGGAGCAGGTTGCGTCGCTTGCGTGTAGGGCGGCGCAAAAGGGGCGGTCGGGGCAGGCGTCTCAATGCCGGCCTGTTGGAAGGCCGGATAAAAGTTTTGTGCAGGCTGAGCATGGTTAGCCAGAGACAAAGGTCTCCCGCATTCAAGGCAAAAGCTCTGGTCAAAACCGGCTTCAGTTCCGCAATGGCTGCACAAAATCATCGCCAGCCTCCCCCCAAATCGTTTCGGCTTAAATTCACTGTACGAATTCAGTGGTCATTACTTAAACGACCGCCGACGCATCGGCAGGAATCTCCAACTTCAACGCGCGTTTGCCGTCAATCAGTTTGTTGGTGAACTCGTTAAGCTTCTCACGCTTCTCTCTGCTCTGCTCGATGAACTCCTGTCGAGCTTCAGGATGACCATTATTCGATTCAAGGAACATTTCTATCTCCTTGATCTGCTTGTAAACGGCGCGGCACATATTCGACTGTTCAATATGTTCCAATCCGTCAGTTGCGTGCATCCTCGACTCGGGATAGACCTCTTCGTAATACCAGCCTAGCAGCGCGTTTAGCTGTGCCAATGATTCGCGGCTGCGACGCGCGCGGTCGAGGTGGTCGCGGTTGCGCGCCATAAGTTTTGAGCGCGTGGCCGACTTGCTGATGAGTTCGGCGAGCGCACGCATCTCTATACCGAGCGGGATTGTCTTCTCGCGGCCTACGAGTCCTATCTGCTCAGACCAGACATAGCGCACTCGCCCAGCCGCATCCTTTTCGGGACGAATCTCGCTGAAGATCAGGCCGAGCAGGAAACATTCGTGAGCCGCTTCAAGCTCTGCTCGCTCGCGGTCGTCCAGCACTACGAGGTCGTTGAATTTAATCTCGTTGTGATCAATGTGTAGCTCTTCGCCTTCGGCCTGCTTTGAGATATATTTTTGCCGGTAGTCCGGGATCGGGTTGGCCCAGTTAATAGGTATGCCGCCAACCTCGCTGTAGAAGACTATCTCTGAGCGGTCGGGAATCTCCTGAATCGAAATCGTTGGGTCGCCAGGCTCTTTTATGCGCGAGTTGAGAAGCGTCTTGAAGTCCTCGATCTTGCCCATGTCGGTCGAGTTTTGCGGCAATCCAACAAGAATCTTATGGCGCTCGGGTGAGAGCACATAAGAGCGCGGACGCGAGCCTCCGTGCAGCCAGAACTTCGCCTTGTTGTAGATAAAGCGTACCTGCGCTTCCAATTCCGAGTGGTCAGGGTATTTCTTCCAGAGCGTTTCGATCACATCGAAATCTTTTTTGAGGTTTTCGAATGGCTTTCGGGCAAGATCGCGTATCCGGTGCTCGACCGCCTCCACGCCGCCGTGCTGCTGCATCATGTCGGGCAGGTCAATGACCGTCGTCTTTAGCTCTTGCAGAATTTGATCGCCAACCGA
This sequence comes from Pyrinomonadaceae bacterium, assembly GCA_035316225.1. Taxonomy (GTDB): domain Bacteria; phylum Acidobacteriota; class Blastocatellia; order Pyrinomonadales; family Pyrinomonadaceae; genus 3-1-20CM-3-53-8. Next base: position 1,549 of record DATHJK010000452.1, on the reverse strand, counting down.
CTCTATCTGCTGCTTGCGTCTATCGCCTGTGCCAAGGTACTTGGGCAGGTAGTTGCTCTCAATGTCTTCTGCGCTGTAGAGCATCAGCGATAGCTCGTTGATGGTGGGCTTCTTGAAATGCTCGTACTTCTCTTCCAGCCGGCGCTTTAAATGATCCAACTTTCCGCCGAGCGCGTAGAGCTTGCCTATAAGACCCTCCGTGAACATCTCGCCGCCTTCAGTGCGGTCAGCTGCGCCTATGTGGCGAATCATTCGCTCGCACGCCTCAATGGCAGCAAAGCGCACCTGAGTCAAAAGCACAGTACTGAGGTAGCGCGGCCCCAACTCTTCAAAGCGCCGTACGTCGTGGCGCAGGATTGTGCCCTTGCGCCCGTCCCAGTTGGAGCGCATCTCGTGGTTGCCTATCTCTGCCAGCAGACGGTCAAGCTGGCGCTTGGCCTCGTCAACCTCCTTGATGTTGCGGTCGAGCATTCTGCGAATCGTCGGGATATATTCGCGGTTTTCGTCACGCAGCACGTTGACCACCTGCCGCAGCACCGCTATGGCGTAGCCTACGCTCTGGTGCTGCTCGTTGATGATGCGGCTTATTTCGCGGTAGAGATTCTTTTGCGTTCTTTCGACAAGCTCTTCTTTGTTAAAGTGTACGGCACGAGCGTAATCGCCCCACTGCTGAACGTCCTGCTTATCGTTGCGAAGCTTGCCAAGCTCGCGCTCGATTGCAGCGCGAAGGTATTGCGAGAGCCGTTGTCCCTTCTGCTGGTGAACGCCCTCACGCACTTCGCGCGCCGTCTGACCAACCTCATTTGCAATCAAGCTCTGAAGCTTCTGCCCCTGCTTTCGCCCGTCATCCAGAAGCGCGTTCAAGATGTCATGGCGCTGCTCTATAGCCCCTTGCGCAGCAAAGTTTCCTTCGAAGAAATTGATGGCGGGAAGAATGTCGCGCAGCACCATGTCCGTAAGAATTGCCGCGTTGAACTCGCTGTTTGAGAGACTTCCCCAGTGGTCAACGACCTCTGCGGCCAGCTTGTAGGCGCACGCCTGCTCTATGCGATCCGCCGGAACGGTGATAGAGGCCATGCCAAAACTGGAATAGCGCGTGATGAACTTCTGGTCAATGATACTCTCGCGCTGTTCGTTCAAGTGATGGAAAGCGAAGAGGTCAACTAGATATTGATCCAGGTTGACGCGCACGCCGCGCTTGTAGCCAGCAAAGTTGCCCTGCGTGAAATCCTTAAAAAGATTTTCCGCGACCATGTTGAAGATGATTTCGCGCGTGGCGAAATCCACAGCGATGTTGGCGTGATTGGCGCGATCAATCAAGTAGGTATAGCTGAAAGGAGGTCCCGGAACTTCGCGCCTTACTCCGTCGGGCCACTCAACATCGAAATTATTTTCGTAAGAATAGAACTCAAGCTCTTTTAATGCGGCATAACCGTTGGCGAAGACACGATCTTCATTCGGGTTGAAAAGCCCCGGCATCAGTATGCAACCAATAGTAGTCAGCGCCGTCCCGCGAAAGATGTCCTTGACAAGGAAGGCGAGGTCAAGG